>JANYEU010000455.1 GCA_025362915.1 Chitinophagaceae bacterium
ATTATGTGTAAAGTAAATGCAAATGATTGTAGCGAAGCCACACGCGAAACGCGTGCGTTAGCTGCGTGGATGTCCCAGTACTGTTAAGCCGGTCATCGTCCCGCCGCTAGTCAGGGTCTTCCCCCGCAGGCGCAAGCGTGCCGTTTGTGCCATTCGCTATAATAAAAAGCAGCTACTTTCGTTCAGGGTTAGCTGATTTGTTAATTGAGAGTTGGATATTAAAATTGCTAAATACTTATTAAACTATCAAAAAGAATGTATGAACAAAGCCTTCGATTGGTGTGTGGATGTATTAAAATACTGGGCAAAAATAGCGGGGCTAACTTACGAGGAGATAAACATCTGGATATTCTGCATCATAGAGCCTATTGTTTTCTTGGTGATGCTGGGGGTGATTATTAGGTTGTATAGGCTTAATAAGCAGTTAAGAAAAGGGCTACAATAGCATTAGGGGTTTGTAAAAGAGTGATAAGTTATAAATGATGAATCCTTGCAACTCATCACTCTGGCTCACTCTCGCGCAAGTCTTCCGAAGGATAACTTGTGTGTACCAGTCAAGCCAGTTTGTAACTGGAATATGCTTAGATAAAAGAAAAACAAACAACCCACCTATAAGGTTATCCATCAATGAAACAATAAAAAAGCAACTAGGGTTGTATATTGGTATGCTGCCTAACCACTAATAACTCACAACTAATCACTAGTCCTATCCCTGCTGCCGCAAGTGTGTCACTTGTGGCTTTGCTTAGATAGTTGCTGATATTTTAATAACCCATATCTCATATCCAGTTTCCAACTAGTCAAGCTCTTGCCAACCAAACTAAATGATTGGTGCCAACAATCTGCCATTAACCAGCTATCTTTACGGAAATAAAATTATGGGACTTGTTTACGCAGATATAGAATTGTTTAACTATGCCGATGAAACATTATGCGAGGATGGCTACCTGCCAAAAGATAAGGTGAGAAACATGACAATAACTGCAATGGCAGATTCTGGCGCCATAAGGTTATCTATCAATGAAACCATAAAAAAGCAACTAGGGTTGAGGGTGAGGCAGCAACTGGATATTTCTTTGGCTGATGGAACAAAAAGAAAGCTGGATGTTGCAGGTCCTGTAAGATTAAGATTTAAGGATAGGGATTGCATTACAGATGCGTTTGTATTGCCAGGGGATGAGGAACCATTAATTGGTGCGGTGCCGATGGAACTGATGGATTTGGTGGTGATACCTGCCGAAAATAAATTGGACTATAATCCAAACCATCCCGATGGTCCATTGTATTCATTGAAATAAAACACTAATAATCTCGTCTATTTGGAAACAGTTGTATATTTTTTTTTGCTTAATCACTAATCACTAGTCTTATCCCTTCTTCGCACCTAGCATCCGCATTTGTTTGGCATCCTGCAAGAAGTCGGAGGCAAATATGAACTTGTTCAGTAGTTCATTATCACTAAATATAATCTCTTTGTTGCTGCCTTCCCATTGCTTTTTGCCTTTGTGAACATAAACAATATGGTGGCCTATTTCCATTACGCTATTCATATCGTGGGTAACCACAATGGTGGTCATGTTATATTCGGTGGTAATATCGTGTATCAGTTTATCAATCAATAAAGATGTTTGTGGATCGAGACCAGAGTTGGGCTCATCGCAAAAAAGATATTTTGGGTTCAATACAATGGCCCTTGCAATACCTACCCTTTTCTTCATTCCACCACTCAGTTCGGCAGGAGATTTCTTGTTGGAGCCTACAAGGTTTACCTTTTCTAATACCTCATTAACACGTTTCAATTTCTCAGCTGTTGTTTGTTTGGTAAACATATCCAATGGAAATAGGATGTTCTGCTCCACCGTCATACTATCAAACAAGGCAGACCCCTGAAACAACATCCCAATCTGTCTGCGCAACGATTTTCGTTCATCGTCAGTCATGTCAACAATATTCTTTCCGTCAAATATTATCTCGCCACTATCTGGTTCAAACAATCCAACCATACACTTGGTCAATACCGTTTTGCCACTGCCACTTGCCCCTATGATAAGGTTGCATTTGCCAGTTTCCATCACGGCAGTAATGTTGTCGAGTACTACCCGACCATCAAACGACTTTTGTATGTTGCGTATTTCTATCATTGCGCTGCAAACTAAAACATTCTCACCACATATTTTTACCACATAGACACATTAGCACATAAGTCTATGCAGAATTAGGAAAAAGAGAGCATAGATGGGCGTTATACTAGACAACTATGTGACCTTAAAGTGAAACGCTCTTCCTTTTCTAGTCTATGTGCCTACTGTGCCTATGTGGCAATTAAATTACTACCTGATTTCTCAATAAATCCTCAAAAATATCCCTTCTTCTTATCAAATGAAACGCTTCATCCTTCACTAAAACCTCTGCCGGTTTGTAACGGCTATTAAAGTTGCTACTCATTTCAAAACCATAAGCACCTGCATTGACAAAAACAAGATAGTCGCCTTCCCTTACCTCATTTAGTTTTCTATCCCATGCAAACGTATCAGTCTCACAGATATTACCTACCACCGCATAGTTTTTTTCCTCGCCTTCAGGATTGGTTATGTTGGTAATATTATGATAGGCATCGTAAAACATGGGGCGAATCAAATGGTTGAATCCACTGTTCACACTTACAAAATTGATGGACTTTGTTTCTTTCAAGACATTTACCTGCGTAATCAAATAACCTGCACCACTTACTAAATACTTACCAGGCTCGAACCAAACCTGCAAAGGCTTACCATTCGGATTAGGATGATTGGCAAAAGCCTCACCCACCTTTTGTGCCAATAGGGTAATATCTGTTTCGTGATCACCTTTTTTGTAAGGCACTTTAAAACCTCCACCTAAGTCTATAAACTCAAGTTCATTAAACAGAGGGATTATATCAAACAATACTTCAATCCCTTTTATAAACACTTCCACATCCTTAATCTCGCTACCGGTATGGATGTGCAGCCCTTGCATAAAAAGGTTGGTTTCCTTGATGATTGCCAACAGTTCATCTATCTGATCGATAGGAATACCAAACTTACTTTTATCATGACCAGTAGATATCTTCAAATTACCACCAGCCATGATGTTAGGACGCAAACGCACACCAACGGGGTAGCTATGACCATACTTTTCACCAAACTTTCTTAGGTTCGATAAGCTGTCGATATTGATATGCACGCCTAAACTTTGTGCTTCTTCTATTTC
>JANYEU010000034.1 GCA_025362915.1 Chitinophagaceae bacterium
TACCCACAGTATTCTTTTATACAGGGCGGCGATGGTGGCATGGAGTATGCGATGGCAACATTGCTAAAAAATTCTAGCTTGGGAAGTGCCTTTCATGAATGGATGCATAGTTGGTATCAGCACATGCTCGGCACAAACGAAAGTCTTTTTGCGTGGATGGATGAGGGTTTTACCACTTTTGCCGAATTGGAATTAAGCAACTATTACAGAAACAAATGGGCACCGCAATCCCCTTATACCAATGCTGCCGAAAAGGCTGGGCTGCCAGATTTAAATGCAACAGAAAACGCTAAGCTGCCCCTGCACCAATACAATGCTTATGCAGGATACTATTTTTTGGCAAAAAGTGGATTGGAAGAACCTCTAAGTACCCATGCCGATCATTTCAATACAAACTTTGCCTATTCCGAAGCGGCTTATAGCAAAGGGGCTGTGTTTCTTCATCAGTTGGGTTATATAGTAGGCGATAGTGTTAGAGACAGAATTTTACTAGAATATTATAACCAGTGGCGGTTTAAACATCCCAATGCAAACGATTTTATCCGTGTAGCGGAAAAGGTGAGCGGAATGGCGTTGCAATGGTATAAGGAGTATTGGATTTATAGTACCAAGACGATAGATTATGCCATTGGAAACATTGATTTGATTGACGGTAAAACAACAATAACCGTTAAGCGTAATGGCAAGATGCCGATGCCGTTGGATGTGTTGGTTACTTTTAAAGATGGCTCGCAAGAGATGCACTATATCCCATTAAACCTTATGTATGGGGCAAAACCTACGGAGAATAGCATCCCCCGTGTGGTGCATGAAGAATGGCGTTGGACTCATCCAGAGTATGAACTGGTTATCGGTCATGGTATAAGAGATATAAAAAGCATTGAGATAGATCCTTCTAAGCGATTGGCCGATATGAATGCTGGTAATGATAGGCTGGTTATTCCAAATTAATTAGGAAGTTGTACCAATAAAAAAGCCTTGCATATGTACATGTGCAAGGCTTTTTTATTGGTACAAAATGATTAATATAAACCTCTGAAAATTGGTCTGGCTATATCTTCCATCCTGAAAGGCCAAGGAACTGCTGCTAAAATGATAACCAAGGCAAGTATATAAAGAATGCTCATAATCCTATGTTTCTTCAATGGTTCTATATCCTTCTTGGAATAGGTATGGGATATTGTAATCAAGACGATTGAAATAAGCATCATTATTGGATGTTCGATTATCCAAAAGCGCAGTACAGGTCTTTCCATTACATCTTTCATCGTATATTTTTCCCTGTCTATCATCTTTATTCCATCAGGGCCAACAAAATACAAATAAAGTGCGGCCAATAAATTAATATGGGTGGTTATCAAAAGCCTTAAACTCCATGTTCTATCAAGTTTGTCAAAATGCTGATCTGCTTCTACGTTTACCCTTATAATATTAATTATCAAAAAGATAATTAATGCCCATCTTAATAAACTGTGTAACCCTAATATTCCTATATGTATTCCTTGGTCCATAATGTTTTTTTTTGAAAAAAGGTATGAAAAATAAATTCAGTTTATTATTTAACAGCCAATTCTTTTGCAATGATATAACACTATTTGGTTATAAAGTTTAAATTTAACTTTTTAAGTATATTACAAGCATAAATTAGATTCAGTTGTATTCGAATTAATTACGAATAATTGGATTATTGTTAAAAAATAAAATTACTCTAATGCTTGCCACTATTTTTGCCAAATGAATAAATGGTATTTACTGCTCATTATTGCTTTATTCTCCCAATGCAAAAATAATTCAGACAAAACTACTGGTGCAAACAACGGCAATGAAGCCCCTGCTTATGTAAAAGACTTGGCAGATCAGGTAGCCAAGAAGCCAGATAGTGTAGGATTAAGGTTTAACTATATCACCGCACTGGATAGCACCCGCAACTATAAATTAGCATTGTCCCAGCTTGATTCCTTGATTGTTTACGACAAGGGAAACTATGCCTTATGGTTTAAAAAAGGACAGGTTAGCGAACATGCGGGCGATACGATAGGCGCCATTCGCTATTATAATACTGCAATAACTATTTATCCTTCTGTGGATGGGTTGTTGGGGTTGGCTAATTTGTATGCAGAGACAAAAAATGTTAAAACATTAGCTACTTGCCAGCAGATTGATGATTTAGGTCTTGGTCGTGAGTATGATGCTTATACTGCATTCTTTGCGGGAGTTTTCTTCTCTAGAACAGGTAATAAAGACAAGGCACTTTTCTTTTTTGATAAGAGCATATCTAACAATTATACTTTCATGGAGGCTTATCAGGAGAAAGGCTATGTGTTTTATGATGCAAAAAAGTATGATAAGGCACTGGAAGTATTTAAGTTGGCAGTAGATGTGAAGAATAGGTTTGCTGATGCCTATTATTGGCAAGGCAAATGCTATGAGGCATTGAATAAAAAGGCAGATGCCATCACTAAATACCAACAAGCGTTGGATTTTGATAATTCTTTGGTTGAAGCTGCCACTGCCCTAAAGCGTTTGCAATAATTTATTTCTCACTTTTCGTATTATTTAAAATAGAATTAAATGCCCATCATTGCCCCATCATTATTAGCGTCAAACTTCTTGCGGTTGGAAGAAGAATGTAAAATGATTAACCAGAGCGAAGCTGAGTGGTTTCACCTGGATGTAATGGATGGTAGATTTGTGCCTAATATTAGCTTTGGCTTGCCGGTTATAGAGCAGATAAGAACTGCCACTACCAAGGTTTTGGATGTTCATTTAATGATAGAAGAACCAGAAAAGTATGCGGAGGCATTTGCAAAAGCTGGGGCTAATATCCTTACGGTTCATATAGAAGCTTGCAGAAACCTGCATAGAAACATACAACAGATAAAAACCTTGGGCATGAAAGCCGGTGTAGCTGTAAATCCTCATACGCCCATTCATTTATTGATTGATATTATTGAAGACATCGATTTGGTAAACCTGATGAGTGTAAATCCCGGCTTTGGTGGACAGAAGTTTATCCCTTATACCTTGGTTAAGATACAACAACTTCGTGCTCTTATCAAAGAGCGGGGTGTAGATGTAGAAATTGAGATAGACGGCGGTGTTACCCTCGATAATGCCAAGCAAATAATTGATGCAGGTGCATCTGTTCTAGTGGCTGGCAATACGGTGTTTAAATCTATAAACCCCATCGAAACCATTGCTGCATTAAGGAAATTATAAAGATTGATTACCCTTATTTATTTGTTCCTCAGATATATATGCCTGATGTTACCTAGACCTGCAATTCTTTCATCAATTTCAAACTTGCCAATGTTTCTTATCAGTGGCAATAGTTTAGGAAAACCATAATTACGTGGGTCGAAGTCTGTCTTCTTTTTAAGCATAAAATTGCCTAAGTCGCCCAAAAATGTCCATCCGCTTTCATCAGCTAGGTTCTCCACGCTTTCCTTTATCAAGTTTATCAGTGCCTTATCTATCTTGTTTAGCGGCGTTACCTCTACTTTAGGGGTTGTTTTTGGTTCGGCAGATAGTTCTGTTGGCTTAACCACTTCCGGTTTCAATATTTCTATATAAATAAACTTATCGCAGGCAGTAATAAACGGTTGCGGGGTTTTCTTCTCTCCAAAACCATACACTTTCATCCCAGCTTCGCGCAGCCGAATTGCCAAACGCGTAAAATCACTATCGCTGGATACTATACAAAACCCATCCACCTTTTCCGAATATAATATATCCATCGCATCAATGATCAAGGCACTGTCGCTCGAATTTTTGCCCGTGG
>JANYEU010000132.1 GCA_025362915.1 Chitinophagaceae bacterium
GAAGTCTTGCCCCCAGAATGAAATGATACCTTAGCGAAAGGCACAAGCGGCACGCTTGCGCCAGCCCTTGTAGATTGTAGCGAGTGACGAGGACTAGCTGGGGGTTTGACTTATAGGCCCAAGTGGGCAGTTATCACTGAACAATTGGGCTAGGGGAGGTTTTTATTCCACATCATCAATTTCATCTATATCTGTGTAGTTAAACTCCACTTTGCTTTGAGTGATAATTTCATTTAAAACATCGTTGAGGTAGCCCAATTTAATATCCACGCTAAATCGTTGGTTTAGTATTGGGATATTGATTACCTCTTCTATGCAGTCCATATACTTGTCAACAATTGCCGTAACTGAATAAATTTTGTTAGCGTTTGTTTTTATTTTAGTCAGGAGTTCTTCAATGGCTTCATCTGATTTTATAACAAACGTTATAGGAAATTTTTGGATTTTATCTATGTCAAGAAAATACTTTTTAAAATCAAGTGTTTCTGTTACTTGAAAGAAACGCCCAATTGGTTTCATCACAAAATCAATCCCGCCGTCATTTGCATTTGTCCTTCCGGTCTTGTAAAGTTTTAGGTTCTCTTTTGTTAGGGTATCAATTTCAAAACCCCAATAAATATTTTGATCGTGGTAATAAAACTTTAGGATTGCATAGCTTACAATTTCAAAAAGCCTTGCATCCACATTGGGAGCAAGTAACCCACTTATAAATTCAATAACTTTATCTGGGTTTGAGCCTTCAATTTCTTGTAACTCTTCACAGGCTTTTATAAACCGCTGAAAAGCATCCTGTTTTGTTTTGGTGTATTCTTCAATAATTTCAATAATGACAGTAGATAAATTATAGTCCTTATTTCCAACTTTTACTTTCAGCAAATTCTCATTCACCCAATACCTGTTTGTTTCCAGCTTTCTTAAAATTGGTATTATCTCCGATGTTGGGAAGTACTTTTTAAATTCTGCGTTCATCCGGTTGTTCAACGCATGGTTTTGAAGGCTTCCACCAAATGGAAGTTGTCGCTGACGAGTAAACAGCTTGTTATAAACTGCCCCTTCATATTCAGAATAAGTACCTTTTTGTTCAAAATCGTTAGCAATATAATCTTCAACTAAAACATAGATAGCATACAGACTGGCAAAACTTGACCTTGCCTTTGAGCCTTTGTTTGCCGAACGTGTCTTGAAATTTAAGTATTGTATTAAGCTACTGTTCTTGAATATTTCCTCTGCATTGCTTCCAAACTTATTGTTTAGAATCAATTTTATATTAGTCGTGAATGTATGTTCCATTTGGTTCTTCAAATAATGATAAATTATGGCTGTTTGCCAATTTTTCGGTTTCAAAAGTCCGAATCTCTTTTTTCAATTTTTCACCTTTGTACTCTTCTGCCAATTGTAATCTCCGTAATCCGATTTTCACATACTCATCTTGTAACTCAATTCCTATACAATTCCTGTTTAATTCTTTTGCAACCGCACAAGTGGTAAATGTTCCCGAAAATGGGTCCATTATTACATCACCTTCGTTAGAACTTGCCCTAATAATGCGTTCAAGTAATGCGATAGGTTTCTGCGTTGGGTGGTTTTCATATTCGTCCATGCGGTATCGCACCCTTGCAAAATCCCAAACATTTCCTGGAACTTTTTCTGTGTTATAAACAGTTGGCACAGCTTTACGGTAATCAATCAGTTTTCTTTTAGAGCCTGTTTTGGCTTCCACCAAAATGTCTTCAGCATTAAATGTATACTTGTTTTTATCTTTTACACAAAACAAAATAGGCTCATACATTGAGCCATAATATTTTTTAGCCTGAACGCCAGAGCTATCGTAGCTCCATACAACCCTTGAAAGTATGTCCAATTTTTTGCGGAGGTAGATGTCAAAAAAAGGCATGAACTGTGTCGCTGTCATTACATAAAAACTGCCATTGGGTTTCAGTTTTTTGATACATAGGTCAAGCCATTTATAGCACCATTCCAAATAGGCTTCTTCTGTAGCCCATTTTTCTATGTGACCATTAAAGTTCTTGCCAATATTGTATGGGGGATCTGCAAAAATCAAGTCAATGGAACTATCTGCCACTTCTATCTCGAGTGCCTCCAAGGTATCCCCGTGAATAATTTTATGTTTGTCAGTACCAAAGATTTCCATACTTAACTATTTTATGCTAATAAATGTAAACTAAAATATCTATCCAATACAAATTTGGATGGAAAATTTGTATTGCTAATTATGCTAAATAATGGCGAAAAAAATTAGGGCTATTGTGTTCGTGGGCTATTTTTGAATACATTGTGTAGGGTTGAATTAAATAGCTAATACTGCTTCCAGTTTTTCTTGCAAATCTTCAATTGTTGTCCACTCTGCACAATTAACTGGCAATGGTGAAGCATAATCAATAAGTGCTTTTAATAATGCCTCTACAATATTAAATTTGGTGTCACTTGTTTCCAAAGTATTCAATGCGTTATATGTTTTTTCTTCTTCTGCGATTTCTCCAAAATAGGCTTCTTCAAAATTTGGTAGCGATGCTAAAAGTCTTGTTGTTGTCCCTGCTGGTTTTAGATTAATTGCCGCTAATATATTAGGATTGTTACCCCACGCTGGGTTAGCCATTTCCTTTCCTTTTTTTGTTATTATTCTTGGTTTATCACTATCGTGAAGAACGGCATAGTTAGAACCAAAATGATTTAAAACTTTTACCAGCGAAACTATGGTTGCCTTTCCTCTTGCTCGTATAATA
>JANYEU010000133.1 GCA_025362915.1 Chitinophagaceae bacterium
GGCATTGCATTGATAGAAAGGATAAAACCAGGAACGTATCATGTAACTTGTAAGAAAGTGGGGTTTGCTGATTACAGCAAAATTGTTGAGTTTACATTGGGAAAAATGACTGCATTAGCCGTTGCAATGATGCCTGTTTAGCCCTTTGTCCCCCTAAAGGGTAGAAATGGAGGATGGATTATGAAGGAGAAAAGAGGTTGAAAGCTGGAGGTTGGGAGACTGAAGGCTTTTGGCCTTTTTTATTTGCGTTATTTTCTGAACCAAGATTTGTAGGATTTAGATGATTAAAAAGGATGAAAACCCCGCTAATCATCAAAATCATTTTAATCTTATAAATCTAGGTTCTGACTTTCTTTTTTACCCTGCCATAGTTTGGCAGAGTGGGTGTGTTGCTTTGTGGGCATGAAAAAAGAAACACTATTTCAACAGGCAATTAATTTGTTTAAAAAGCTCTTTGCACCGAAAGAAAAGAGAATACATATTATTGGACTAGGCGGTGCTGGTTGCAATACCGCAAAATACTTTTACAACAAAGGTGGTGTGAACGCATCTTATACCTGTATATCGAATTCAGCAAGAAAAGACTTGCCCGAAGCATTTCTTTTAGAAGAATACCATATTTATTCTAAAGAAAAGCGATTGCAAATAATGATTAGCAAAGTGAGGGTAGCTGCTGAAAACATGAAACCAGATTTGCCGACTACACTTCCACAGCCCATTGCGGAACGTTTAGCTAGTAATTCACGTTTTATACTCTTGGTGGGACTAGGTGGACTAACTGGCAGTTATTTGGTAAAAGAGATTGCAGGCTTACTAAAAAAAGGCAATAAAGATTTTGCAATTATATGCAGCTTGCCATTCAATTTTGAGGGGGAAATAAGAAATAGCTATGCAAATATGGTAAAAGACGAGTTGTATGGTTTGCCTAACTTTCATTGTTATCTGAATGAGAGCATAAGGAAAAAGTACGGAAACTTAAGAATGAGTGCAGCATTTGAAAAGGCAGATGAAGAAGTATTTAAGGTGTTTCGAAACCTGAATTGGTAATTCTTTTTAACTACGCCACGGTTTGGCAGAGGTGGTGTGTTGCTTTGTGGGCTAAATGAAAAGGCATATAAATTTACTGACTTTAAAAACAAAATATGAATTTCACAGCAATAGATTTTGAAACCGCTACTGGCTACCGAAACAGTATTTGTCAGGTTGGCTTGGTTCGCTATGAAGAAGGTGTTATTACCAAAGAGATTAACCTTCTTGTACAACCGCCCGACAATTATTATTGGGGTAAGATGATAGATATTCATGGAATAAACTCCTACAAAACGGCAAAGTCTCCAAACTTTCAGCAGATATGGGCATTGATAGAACCCTACATTCATCAGCAAAATGTAGTGGCACATAATGGCTTCTCGTTCGATTTCCAATGCCTGAAACAAGTATTAGAGTTGTATAAATTACCTCAACCAACTTATACAGGTCATTGCACTTATAGGCTTTTAGGGGCAAACCTACACACTTTATGCAATCAACATAAAATACCCTTGAATCACCACGATGCACTTAGTGATGCTAGAGGATGTGGGGAATTGTTTTTGAGGCATTTGGTAAAAGAAAAGAATTAGGATTATCGGACGTATATCTACAAACTAAAATGAAAATATGGAAGAGATGAAGTCAATTACAACAGTAAAATGCTTATTTAAATTAGAGAAACCAATAAAAGTGCCTGCTTACCAAAGAGCTTATGCTTGGGAAGAGAAGCAGGTAAACCAATTTATTAATGACTTGGTAGAATTTAGCGACCGAAAAGATCAAGAAGGCTATTATTACGGACATTTTATTCTTGAAGCTGGTGAAAATGGAAGCTACTTAGAAATAATTGATGGGCAACAGCGGCTTACAACCTTTATTCTTTTTTTAATGGTTTGTAAAGCGTACAAAAAGGAAATAGAAATAGAGTTTTACACTTCAAAGTTTGAAACTGTAGAATATGATTCAGAAAATTTGAAAAGAATTCAACGTCAATTAATTTGGGAAAATGAATGGAAATTGGAAAGCTTTGAATTAAATGAAGAGTATCAATCAACACTATCTCTACAGAAGATAATAGATGCGCTTAACCTGTTTAAAAAGGCATTTAAAAATGGTGTTTTATTTAAAGATTATATTCAGACATATGAAAGGGTTATTACAAATGCCCACGCTTCTTCCCATATTACTGATGGAAAAGAGGTAGCAGTACAAATTTTTGAGCTACACAACACACGCGGAATACGATTAAACACGATAGAAAAGGTAAAGGCGAAGTTGATGAAGGCTGTATATAAGCACAATACAACAGATAGTGCTGATAGTGATATAAAAGAAATTCAAAATGCTTTTGCAGAAATTTTCAGGTTAGAAGAGCTATTAGCCAGCCAATCATTTAGGGGTGAATTGCAACTAGACGAACTTTTACTAAGTCATCTCCGTGTTATTGACGACGGTACAAAAATTAATGCTCCATCGAATAATAATTCACCATTTATAAACCCCAATTTTAATAGTCCTTCTAGAGGTGGTAACAGAGAGGAAACTATTCTTAAATACATTGACGAGAAAATAAAAACAAAAGAAAATTGGAATAGCGA
>JANYEU010000165.1 GCA_025362915.1 Chitinophagaceae bacterium
AACCCACTCGACAAGTACTCCTTAATCAATTCATGGCGTTCTGGAATACTGAAATAAAGACCTGCCTTCTGAATAATTTTCTTCTCCATTTTTACACCTTTTTAATTTTTAAAGTGTAAACCTATTTTAGGACAAGTCAGTTTTGAGTATGTAAATGTAGAGCGACATATTTGGTATATAATCAGTCATAAAAAATATTCTACATTAATACGAAAAAAAGTTAAAACTTAAAGAGTTGGTTTTCAGCAAAATGATGAAAATTCGCAGTAATAATACCGTAGCCACGGCACAAAAATCGTAGGCTAGTACGCAGTTTTTCTGCGCTTTTGACGCAATATTTTCTGCGTCATTTTTACAAATTAAAAATTACTATAATAATATAAAACGGCGATAAGTAGTTTATATGCGAGAAATATGATAGGATTTCTTTTCACCGTCCTTCCAGGCTTCTATAGCTATCCCGATTCTAATAAATTGAATAAAAATGATGACTATAGACTAAAGGGAATTTCTCTACAAACCTTAACTAAACCTACAAAACACATCAATCGATATGCTACTTTCTTACACTTACTACCTTTATATTTGCAGCCTTATGAATACACAATCAGAGAATGTTTTTCAAGCGATTATTTCCCATGCCAAAGAATATGGCTTTGTTTTTCCTTCAAGTGAAATATATGACGGTCTGAGTGCCGTGTATGATTATGGCCCTAATGGCAGTGAACTGAAAAGGAATATCCGCGACTATTGGTGGAAGAGTATGACCCAGATGCACGAGAACATTGTGGGTATTGATGCTGCCATCTTTATGCACCCAACCACTTGGAAAGCCAGTGGACATGTTGATAATTTTAGTGATCCATTGATAGATAATAAGGATAGCAAAAAACGCTACCGTGTGGATCATCTGATAGAAGCACACGCCGAAAAGCTTGCACACGAAGGCAAGAAAGAAGAGGAATTTGCGCTACTAAAAAGTATGGATAGCTTCTTGGCTGCTGATGATTTTGTAGGTCTGAAACAATTGATAGACGATAATAAAATCACTTGTGCTGTTAGTGGCACTTGCAACTGGACAGAAATTCGTCAGTTCAACCTGATGTTTTCTACAGAATTTGGCGCTATTGCCTCCGATAATCCTGCGGATAATAAGGTGTATCTACGTCCGGAAACGGCACAGGGCATCTTTGTAAACTTCCTGAACGTACAGAAGACAGCCAGGATGAAAATTCCCTTTGGTATTGCGCAAACAGGTAAGGCTTTCCGTAATGAGATTGTTGCCCGCCAGTTTATCTTCCGTATGCGCGAATTTGAACAAATGGAAATGCAATTCTTTGTACGCCCTGGCACAGAAGGTTTTTGGTATAAACAATGGAAAGAAGCACGCTTGCAATGGCATCTAAGCCTTGGTATAAGTGCTGATAAATACCGGTATCATGACCACGTAAAGCTGGCTCACTATGCTAAAGAAGCCTGTGACATTGAGTTTGAATTTCCTTTTGGCTTTAAGGAAGTGGAAGGCATACACTCCCGTAGCGATTTTGATTTAACGCAACATCAAGTCTATAGCAAGAAAAAATTGCAATATTTTGATAATGATATAGACGAAACTACTGGTAAGGCTTTTGGTAATTATGTACCTTATGTGGTAGAAACGTCAATCGGTTTGGATAGGATGTTCTTATTGATATTATCTAATTCTTACGAAGAAGAAACCATTACCAAGGAAGATGGCAGTACTGATAGCCGTGTAGTATTGCACATTCCTGCCAAGATAGCTCCTAACAAATTAGCCATACTTCCATTAACCAAAAAAGATGGATTGCCAGAATTGGCAAGGGAACTGATGGATGAGTGCAAGCCTTACTTTAAATGTTTCTTTGAAGAAAAGGATGCCATTGGTAAACGTTACCGCAGACAGGATGCCATTGGTACACCATTCTGTGTAACTATTGATCATCAAAGTCTGGAAGACAGAACCGTTACCATCCGTTACCGAGACAGTATGCTGCAAGAGCGTATATCTATGGATAAGGTGCGAGAATTGGTGCTAGGCGAGATAATGTAAACTGTTAGTCGAGAGTCAATAGTCGAAAGTAAAAAGTAAAATCGTGCAGGAGAATTTCTTCTGTGCTTTTTTATGTTTATACCCAGGGTAAGTGTTTATACTTCACCTAATATCAGCATTAAATATAAATGCAACCAACTGCTTACTATTCCGTTACTTTCTTGAACATCTCAAACGAAGTAGTAAATTCATGGTTTCCTCCAATGCCGGAGGGTGTGACATCTTCTACCCAGCAAGATAATATTAGTTGGAATTATTCATACAGTTTGGAATCAGGTTTATATATGGAAGAACTTGATTTTGACTTGGTAGGGATAACCATTACTATTAGCCTTGTCGAAGAAAACATTTATGAGCCTGACCCTATCTGCTCTTTGCAACTGAAAACCATGTTTAAGGTAACCGGGAGTTTATCTACTGAATACAAACTTCATATACTCCATGTATTTTTAGGTATTTGTGTGGGGCAGGCACAGGGCATTTATGTAGCAAAAAATGAGAATAATTATCTCGCCAAGACAATGCCACCAATGTTTGATACCTTCTCAAGAGAGGATGAATTATTAACTTTAATAGAAACAGAATGGTAACGCAAGAAGACTTTTCATATGGTTTAATCAGTACAGACATCAACTCTTTTTCTCTCCATCCTCAGTATGGAACAGATAAGGGGTTGGCTTCAGGCAACGGTGACTTTCGTTTCGGCATCAGCTGGAAGGTGGTAGAAACAAATGAATCTGCCACCCTTATTGACATGACTGCCGAAATATGGTTATTACGCAAGGAAGATCGTTTTCAGATTATTTTTCTTGATATAACAGGACATTACACCGTAAGCCTGGGTCTTTCTTTCGATACAAAAGTGGTAGCCATCAGTGAAATATTCAATAATTTGGCGGCACAGGCGCAAGGTATGTGGCACACTAAGATTGCAAACCCAAACATAGCAGCCATATTGCCACAAGCATATAATAAGTTGATGGAAAATTTGGAAGACCTTAAAAAACAGATGTACGAAGCTTGGGAATGATTGTAGAGTTAGATGTTTTAGCTAATAAAAAATCCACAAACAAAATCATGCTATTGTTTGTCCAACAAATAGTAGTGTTTTTATATGAGGGATGCTTATATGAATTTATCGCATCCCATATTCTCTGTCGAATGGTTCTTTAAATGTAAGCCCGTCCAGTTTATATCGTATATTTTCCCATACCTGTTCAATGTCATCTACTTCAAGATAAAAAATAAAATGGTCAGCAACCCATTAAAGATTGTTGACCATTTTATTAATTTGTGAGGATAAGGGTTAAGCAGGTACGTGATTAGTGAGACTAAGTTTCACTTCATCTTTAACTGCTTTTCCTTTAGAAACTAAATTTTGCACATCGCTCATTACAGTTTCATACTTGTCATTAATGTCTTCCAACATGCCTTCAAATTTGTCTTTTAATTCATCGCCCTTTCTTGCAATTTGTTTTCTGGTTCTGCTCCCTTTTTCTGGTGCAAATAAAACGCCCACTAAAGCCCCTGCAGTTAATCCTGCCAATACCGCTAAAACAACTGTACCTGATTTCATGATGTATTTTTTTTATTGTTAAAAAATTAAGTTTACCAACCGCATTATGCTTTTGGTTGCAATGTAAAATTACGTCGTGCTTCGTGATAAATATTATATAATTATACCTAAAAGTTACATGATTCACAGTTTCTATTTTAGTACAGATATTGTACCACAATGAATTTTTTAGGCATAATAAATTATAAAAATTGAATGGTTACAAAAAGAAGAGACTAACCAGATGCAACATAGGATTTTGACAAGTGCGCAAAAGGAAAAAGTCAAATATTCAAGTGTAAGTTTGTGGGATTTACCTCTTTATTTGCACATGTGACAGCCTGCTTCTTTAAGATTATCATATCCTCGCTTGCTAATCATTCAATCCTTTTCCATCCATAATTTTTTGCATACATTTTTGTATCCTCAACTCCCGGGTTTTGGATTGTTTGGGTGCAGAAAAATACATAATGTATCCTCTTTGTCGTCCTGGGGTTAATGCTTCAAATGCCGATTTAAAGGAGGTCTCCTCATCTAACTTATTTTGCAGTTCTTCGGGAAATGAAAGCTCCGACTTCTCTTTAGGAATCACTTTTAGACCAGCTTTTTCTATTTCAATGGCTTGATGGATGTAGGTTTTTAGGATGGGTTCCATTTCAACAACTTCATTGGCATTGGTGAGGCGAATCTGGCGCCCCACGTGCGTATTCTCCCCTGTTTTAATCAGGATGTTATTGGGATCCTTCATCAAAACACCTTTAAAAAATAAAAGCGCACAGTACTCTTTAAACCCTTGTATGATAGCTATATTACTTTTCTCAAACGAGTAACAAGGTTTACCCCACTTCAATTCTTCGGTTAATCCACAATCAAGAGCAACCATTCTCAATGCCTGCATCTCTTCTTGCCTCTTGGTAGCCCTGTTTAAATAGGCATCAACCTTTGGATTCATTATACGATGTGCCATATTTCATTATTTATTTTGTTCATCATCTCCTGCAAATTTAATACCCATAACCTGTACTTGGGAAGTGATAGTATTTTTCTATTTATAAGTCTAAATTATATTTGGGCAATAACATTTCAATAGTTTAATCGTCTATATGATAATCGGTTTCACCTAAGGCATCCAGTATTTATTTCATCGTTGTAAATATACCTTCTTCAACACATAGCATATCTCAATGGACATACACTGTTAATAGCTCTGCCCCAAAATAAAAAGCCACCCATTTGCATAGGTGGCTCTTCATATTCATTCATTACCAAAAGTTATTCTTTTACAAACTTGCTAATTAACTTATTGCCTTTACTATCCGTTAATTCTATCATATAAACTCCTGCCGCAAGGCTGCTTGCATCAAAAGTGATAGACTTGCCACTTACTGGCACATCACCCTTTACAAATGCCAACTTGCCAGTTGCAGTAGTTACTTTCACATTGTAAAGGCTACCACTAATTGCGTCTGTAAGTGTAATATTCAGCTTGCTTTGTACAGGATTAGGGTAAATGGACAATGGATTGTTTACAGTTACCAATTTCAAAGTTACAATCTTCGTATAACTAATTCTTCCTATGTTGTCTATTGTTTTCACACGGTAGTACAAGATAGTTGCACCAGTTGGTAAACTTGCATCCTGTATGGAGTATATAGTAGCACCAGTTGACTTGCTATTGTTTATTGAAGCAAAATGAACGCCATCAATACTTCTTTCCACATTGTATGAAATAATGTTCGCTTCATTAACTATCTGCCATTTAACCACTACACCTTCTATATTCTTTATCGCAGACACATCAACAAAGTTTACAGCTAATGGCACCGCACCACCCAACACAACCTTGAACCTGTTGCTGCCCTTACTGGCAGTATCAGTGGTTACATTGAAGTTATAAACAGGATTACTACGCATATCTGTAGTAGTACCCAAGAATTTATCC
>JANYEU010000170.1 GCA_025362915.1 Chitinophagaceae bacterium
GGTAGTTTTTCCTGAGTTGTACACCTTTTTCCATAAACAATAAAACGAAAGGAAGTGACTCATTATTTTATCCAGTTAATTATTTATAGAAAAAAATTATTGAAATCAGCGTGCCTAAAACATTATGAACGGGTGCTTAAAGAAACACTAGAATGGACTGGAAAATATGACAAAATCGAATATCATACAAAAACTTTGTGTTTCTTGTGATTTTTTTTAGTGGACCTTGTGGTAAAACCTCTACTGGCAACAATAAATCTGCTAATTCCATCCAATTATCTAGCTTCACCCACTTGTATTGGATAATTGGGATTTAAAAGAGGTGTTTGTTAAATAAAACGTCTGAAAGTTATTGTAGTAAAGGGTTTCAGGATTGTAGTATTTTGTTTTTTAATGCTGATTCTCTCAAAAAGATTCTAATCCATCAAGTGTGGGAGTGTTCTGAAGCTTTTAATACATCCCCTAAAAGCAAAAACTATTGTTCTGGAGGAATAAAACACTCTTTCTTGGACTTAGAACATCCCCTTTTGGCAAAATGGATACCCCTAGAGGTTCGGGGGATTCCTTTTTGTAGATGGATTAGAACCCTAGTGGTGAAATGGACAGTCTTTTTGAAGTTTTTATTGCCCATTTTGATATTTTTAAATTCACTTTCAACATAAAAAAAACACCATGGCAGTAACAAGGGATTAAATTCCTAAACCGATAGATAAGTTTAAGATTTTTGGAGATAATCTCTGCGAAAAGGCAGTTAAGAATACCGGAAAATGGCATCTTATTGTTACGGAAGTGGATGGTTTGGTGGTTCTCCAATTAAAATTTAATGACTTTTATAAAATATCTTCCATAAAGAATAACCGAACCTTGATAGACATTCAAAATACCCGCGAAGCAAGGAAGTTTTATCAAAAGGCCATCCGGAATTTTGCGATGAAAAGGATGAAAACCAACGGAAACATGACCGATGAGGATAGAAGCCGCTGTGGCATTAACAATAATAGTAATGGTTATACGCTTTCTGTTATCAGTAAAGAATCTCCTTTGGTTCATTTTAAAACAACGGGTATCTGCACTGCCAAACTTGCTTTTTCTAACCCCGAAAACCATAAATATTGCATGCCTGAGGGGCAGGATAAGGTGATGGTTGCTTTTGGATTTTATAAGGAAAGTGATGTTATCCCAAAAGAAATAGACTGTACCATGACGGTGATATTTGGCAAATCGTTTAGCAAAATGGTTTTCGATGCAAGGCAATTGGGGAAGTATTTTGTGGGCTACGCCCGATATGTAAACACGAGAAATAAAATAGGAAAGAGTGCCACACAGTTTTTTGGGATGGATACGTAAGGGTTAACCACAAGGAGAATTAAATTAACCGCAAGGAACACAGAGGTTTTCGCAAAGAAAAACAAGAGAAAAAGGAGGAAATTGTGTCTCTTGTGTTGTTTTTCCTTGTTTGCTTTGTGGTAAAAAAGAAGCTTGCAATTCTATTAAAACCCTTTGGTAATTGTTTTCTGAAAACACGGTACTTTTTATTGTTGGGCATCATATACTTCGCCTAAACTTTTTTATAATATTCAATCCAGTCCTATATCTTTACAACATACCCAACCGCTTAAAATCCATAAGGGGTACTATCCGAATAACCGTAAATGATTATATATGCTGCAAAAGGAAAAGGCTAGCCTAGCCAATTATGAAGAAGCTATTCAGTTTGAATGGTTAGAAACCAATGGTTTGGGAGGATGGGCGAGTTCTACCATTATTGGGAGTAATACGCGCCGCTATCACGGATTGCTTGTTGCCAGTACAACACCGCCTATCGAAAGGATGGTGTTGGTGAGTAAAATTGATGAAAAGATACTCATTAATGAGCAAGTTTTTGAGCTTGGCGTTAATGATTTTGGCGAAGCCATTAATCCGCAGGGAAATAAATACCTGACCAAATTTACCAAGGAATTATTGCCGGAATGGACGTACGAATTGAATGGTGTTACCATCAAGAAAACAATTTGTATGGTACAGGGCGAGAATACAACGGTGGTGGTTTATACGGTATTAAAAGCCCCCAAGGCCTTTAAGCTAGAACTACAACCTTTTATTGCCGCAAGGGATTATCATACCCTCCAAAACAATAAGAGCAATCTTTGGTGGGATGTGGAATTTGCGGATGGAATATTTAGAAACCATCCTTTTGAGCATTCGCCCAATATTTACATTGCCGTTCCTGATGCCACTTATGAGCATAACCCCAATTGGTTTGACCATTATAATTATATAGAAGAAAAAAATAGGGGTCTCGATTATAAGGAGGATCTGATGAATCATGGAACACTTTCCATCACCCTCAAAAAGGGGCAATCGGTAGGAATTATTGTTTCTACCGAGAATCCAAAAGGACGGGATGCACTCCAATTACTGGAAAAGGAAATTGCCCGAAAGAAGACTTTATTACATAAACAACCGGATAATCAACTATTAAAGCAACTGATACTTTCGGCCGACCAGTTTATTGTGCAACGTGGTGAAAACCTAAAAACAGTTATTGCAGGGTATCATTGGTTTACCGATTGGGGTAGGGATACAATGATTTCCTTGCCCGGGCTGTGCCTGAGTACGGGGAGGTATGAAGACGCAAAGAAAATTATTGCGGCTTTTGCAAAAAGTGTAAGCATGGGCATGCTTCCTAATCGTTTTCCTGACCACGAAGAAGCCCCAGAGTATAACAATGTGGATGGAACGCTTTGGTTTTTTATTGCCATATATAAATATTTTCAGGCAACAGAAGATACCAGTTTTGTATTGAAAGAATTATTGCCAGTACTTACTGATATTATAAATTGGCATTGTAAAGGAACCAGATATAACATAAAAGTTGCAGAAGACGGATTACTTTTTGCCGGGGAGCAGGGGGTGCAATTAACTTGGATGGATGCAAAAATTGCTGATTGGGTAGTTACACCGCGCATGGGCAAGCCTGTGGAAGTGCAAGCGTTGTGGTATAATGCACTGAGGATTTATTGCGAGTTTTTGCATTTGAATAATCAACTCGAAGAGGCAGCAAAATTTGCCGCCAAGGCTGCCCAAGCCAAGCAAAGTTTTAAAAAATTGTTTTGGAATGAAGGTGGAAACAATCTCTACGATGTAATTGATAGAAACGGTAAACCCGATGCTTCGATAAGACCCAACCAATTGTTTGCCATCAGTCTTCCATTTACTTTAGTGGAGGATAAGGAAGCAAAAGCGGTACTAAAAATAATAGAAGAACGGCTTTACACGCCTGTGGGATTACGAACGTTACCTACCTACGATTTGAGATATGTGGGTGTGTATGAAGGTGGTGTTTTTAAGCGGGATTCCGGCTATCACCAGGGTACTGTATGGTGTTGGTTGCTTGGTGCATACATTGATGCCTTGATAAAATTGAAGGGATCAAAAGGCAAAATAATGGCAAAGGAAGTTATTACAGAGTTTGCACATCACTTGGAAGAAGCGTGTATTGGCAGTGTTTCTGAAATATTTGATGGCGATGCTCCGCAACATCCAAAAGGTTGTATTGCTCAGGCCTGGAGCGTGGCAGAGGTATTGCGCGTTATGAAAGACTATAAACTATACTAAAAAAAGAGGGTGATAAGTTGTAAAACCATACAATTTATCACCCTCTTTTTAAATCTTATCTACAACTTAGTTACCGTAAACGCTAAGGAATTTAATCCTCATTATCTTTAGTTGTTCCCAAGTGTAGTCATTATCGCTCAATTCTTTCTGGGCAACTTCCAATGAAGATGTTTCACAGTTCTTAAAGTACTCTATGATGTCATCTTGGTCATATTCATCCAACCAATCATCGATGGCATAATCCAAATTCAACTTCGTTCCGCTTGCAGCAATGGTTTCCATTTCCTCTAATAATTGCGGAAGTTTAAGCCCCTTGTTTTTCGCAATGGTTTCCAAAGGAATCTTCTTGTCAATATTTTGTATGATATAAATCTTGTTGCTTGATTTGTTGGCAACTGATTTCATTACAAACTCATCTGGCTTTTCTATGTTGTTTTCTTCTACATAAGCCGCAATCATTTCCACGAAAGGCTTACCATACTTCAACGCTTTTCCCTTACTTACCCCTTGACATTTTTCCAACTCAAGCAGTGTGGTAGGAAAAATGTTGCACATATCCTGCAAAGAGTTTTCTAAGAAAATAACAAACGGAGGTAAACTCTTTTTCTTGGCTTCTTTCTGGCGAAGTTCTTTTAGCATATCAAAAAGAACCTCATCGGTGGTAGAACCTTGTGGAGCGGCAGAATTATCTTGATAGTCATCATCATCATTGTCTTCATCTGCGAATACATTATTCAAGACAATCTTGAAAGAAGTAGGTTTCTTGGCAAATGCTTCTCCAACTTCTGTCAACTTGAGCAAACCATATTCCTCTATATCTTTTCTTATGAGGTTTTCCAATAACATTTGCCTGATAAGGCTATTCCAGAAATGACTGTCCTTATCCTTTCCTATTCCAAAAACAGGTCTGCTTTCGTGGCGGTACATCATTACCTGCGGCGTAAGCTTACCCATTATAATATCTACAGTATAAGGAGTAGGGAACCTTTCGTCCAGCATTTGTATAACCTGTATTGCTTTTACCACATCTGCCTTGGCCTCAATTTTCTCCTTAGGATGCGTACAGTTATCGCAATTGCCACAGTTTTGATCGCCCCAATCCTCACCAAAATAATGTAGCAAAACCTTTCTGCGGCAAACACTGCTCTCGGCATAGGCAACAGTTTCATCAATCAATTGTGCACCAACCTCACGTTCGCTTAGGGGCTTATCCCTCATTAAATGCTCCAATTTGGCAACATCCTTATGAGAATAATACAATACACAGATGCCTTCTAAACCATCACGACCGGCACGACCGGTTTCTTGGTAATAGTTTTCAATTGATTTAGGTATATTGTAATGTATTACAAAACGAATATCTGGCTTGTCAATACCCATTCCAAAGGCAATGGTAGCCACTATTACATGAACATCTTCATTCAAAAACTGATCTTGTCTGTCTGCCCTTAGTTTTTGATCCAATCCGGCATGATAAGCAACAGCCTTTATGTTGTTAGCCATTAATACTTCTGCCAGTTCTTCGGTTGTTTTACGGTTGAGCGTATATATGATACCGCTTTTGCCCTTGTGATGAGAAATGAACTTGGTAATACTCTTTATAGTTTGCTCTTTCTGTAGTTTGGGTTGTATTTCGTAAAAAAGATTAGCACGATTAAACGAAGAGATAAAAACATTCGGCTTGCGCAAGCCCAAATTCTTTTCTATATCGCTCTGCACTTTTGGCGTGGCTGTAGCTGTAAGAGCGATAACAGGGATTTTAGAATTGATGATGTCCATCATTTCCCTAAGTCGACGATATTCTGGTCTGAAATCATGCCCCCATTCGCTGATACAGTGTGCTTCATCAACAGCAAAAAAAGAAATCTCAATATCGCTAAAGAAATCCAGATTTTCTTGTTTGGTTAATGTTTCTGGGGCAACATATAATAATTTTGTTTTTCCTGCAACAAGGTCACTTTTAACGGCAGTAATTTGACTCTTATTGAGAGAGGAATTTAAAAAGTGGGCAATGTTGTCTTGTTCACTATATCCCCTTACCAAATCAACCTGATTTTTCATCAAGGCTATCAAAGGGGAAACGATAATACAACAACCTGGTAATAATAAGGCTGGTAATTGGTAGCAAAGACTCTTGCCGCCGCCTGTAGGCATGATAACAAAAGTGTCGTGTCCCGCCAAAAGGCTATTGATACTCTTTTCTTGTGTACCCTTAAATTCTGTAAACCCAAAGTATTTCTTTAATCCTTCGTAAATATCTGGTGCTTTTCCGTCGTCAGTGGTCAATTCTTTTATAACAATGTCTTCATCGGCTATTTTCTTAGGGGAAACCCTAACTTTCTTATTCGCAGTGTTTTGCGTGTTCTTCCTTGTTGCAGCCATAATGTTTATACCCATAAGGTTTGAACCCCATAATTAGGGGCGTCTTTAAAATGAAATTAATGAATCTTTTGGCACTTGCAATATTCTTTTTTTATATAAATCTACATAAAAAACTATTGCAGTGGGTTTAAGATGATTACGAAGTTAATCATTAGAAACTTTATTTGGCACGATAATTTTTGATTTCATCAAAGTTCTAGTTAATATTCCTCTTTTTAATCATTTTTTTAGCATACATAGGCAATAATATTACACAAACAATATTATTTCTACATTATTAATTCATTAAGTATTTTATCTAAAAACTATTTAAAACCTATATTCTGGAAACATACCTTTGCCTCCACATGAATTTATCTATTAAACAAATAGCACAACACACTATTGCCTTAGAAGCTTCTGCCATTGCTGGATTAGAAAGTTTTATTGACGCAAGTTTTGAGAAAACTGTCCATGCCATTCATAAATGTAAGGGTAGGGTTGTGATTAGTGGTATTGGTAAAAGTGCTATTGTGGCGCAAAAGATTGTTGCAACGCTAAATTCCACCGGTACACCTTCCTTATTTATGCACGCCGCCGATGCCATTCATGGAGATTTGGGTATGGTGCAAGAAGGAGATATTGTAATGATATTGAGCAAAAGCGGTGAAAGCCCCGAGATAAAGGCCATTGTTCCATTAATAAAAAACTTTAACAATCTCCTCATAGCCATTGTGGGCAATACCGATAGTTTTTTGGCGCAGCAAGCTAATCTGGTTATTAATACCACTGTTAGTAAGGAGGCTTGCCCAAACAATCTTGCTCCAACAAGCAGTACCACTGCCCAAATGGTAATGGGAGATGCGATAGCAGTTTGCCTGATGGAACTGAAGGGTTTTGATAACGAAGATTTTGCCCGCTATCATCCGGGAGGCAACCTAGGTAAGCGGTTATATTTAAAGGTAAAGGATTTGGTTGCAGCCAATCAACCGCCCAAGGTTTTGCCCACTGCAACACTAAAGGAAGTGATAGTAGAGATAACCCAGAAAAGATTGGGGGTAACGGCAGTGGTGGATGAGGCAAACCATGTTTTAGGAATTATTACCGATGGCGACTTACGTAGAATGTTGGAACGTAGCGATAATATCAAGAACATTACCGCACAAGATATATTGACCAAGAATCCAAAAACTATAGAACCTTTTATCATGGCTGTGAATGCTTTGGAAATATTTGCCCTATACGATATTAGTCAACTTATAGTGGTGGATAATGGACAATATTTAGGCATACTTCACTTACACGAATTGATAAAAGAGGGGATTAGTTGAGATATTGGTTGCAGGTTACTGGTTTTTGATTTCAAGCACTGGAAACCAGAAACCAGTAACCTCCAACCAGTTTCTTGTAACAAACAAATACTTCAATTATAAAGGCAATAACCTGCTTAATAAATCGTTACTGCTAAAAGGTATTTTTACCATTGTGATTAACCCTTATTTTTGATTTTTTTAATTCTTACAATTTAATTTAGAAAGATGAACAATCCCAATTATTACGTGGCCATCATGGCTGGAGGAATAGGTAGCCGCTTTTGGCCGCAGAGCCGCACGGGTTATCCTAAACAGTTTCTGGATATTTTGAACACAGGCAAAAGCCTTATCCAATGGACTTACGAACGCTTTGCGCTATTTGTGCCAAAGGAGAATATTTACGTGGTTACGGCTGCCGAGTACAGCCATATCTGTGCAGAACAGTTGCCCGACATTCCTTTAGAAAACATTATTGCCGAGCCTAGCCGCAAGAACACGGCACCTTGCGTAGCGTATATCTCTTTTAAGTTATTACAAAAGAATCCTGATGCGTGCTTGATAGTTGCACCAAGCGATCACATGATTGCAGATGTAGATACCTTCATCAATATCTCTAAGAAAGCATTGGATTTTGTGAGCAAGAACACTGCGTTTGTTACCCTTGGCATCCAACCTACTTATCCAAACACTGGTTACGGCTATATTCAGTTTGATCAGAATGATGATGCTGGCGATGGTATCTATCGAGTGAAGACATTTACCGAAAAGCCTAGTTTGGATATTGCCAAGAAGTTTTTGGAAAGCGGCGATTTCTTGTGGAATGGTGGTATCTTTATTTGGAAGGCAAAGGATGTGGTAGATGGTTTTGAGAAATACGATCCAGATACTTTTGAGTTGTTTGATGCCGAAAAGCACAACCTCAATACGCCGGGTGAGAAGGAAGCGATAGACCGTATTTATCCTTTGTGCAAAAATGTGGCAGTGGATGTTGCCCTCATGGAAAAGGCAGAGAACGTATTTGTAATACCTTCTTCTTTTGGATGGACCGATTTGGGTACATGGACAAGTGCTTACGATAACCTAGAAAAAGACTCATTGGGCAATGCCGTTGCAAGTGAAAATGTGGTAATAATAGATGCATCCAAGTGTATGGTAAGTGCACCTGCAAACAAATTGGTGGTGTTGCAAGGGTTGGACGATTTTATAGTGATAGACACACCCGATGCACTATTGATCTGTAAAAAAGAAAAAGAACAGGCCATTAAGGAATATGTAGCCGAGGTAAAACGCGCCAAAGGCGATAAATATCTTTAGTAATAAGTCGATAGTCGTAATTATAAAGAAAAGAGGCGGTTGGGAAATTTTATCTTCCCACTGCCTCTTTTCTGTTTATACTCCAAACTATCGACTCTTGACCATTAACTTCCTAGTTAGTGCTGTAGGTTTTGTGAAGGAATAGGATTTATAGAAAACATTATCGTAAAAAATGATTGGGTTAAAAGGTAATGTTTAATGAATGCACCATAGCTTTGACAGGTTATTTAAATTTTTATTGTGCTGTAATACATAAATAGGTTAAAGTCCTTTACCGATAAGATACCTCATCATTTCAATTGATTAATCATTAACTAAATTGCTTAAAGCTTATTTTATGAAAAGAAATTTATTCTCTTCTTCGCTTGATTTTGCAAGAATAACCACTGTTTGTCTCTTTATATTCTTGTTTTCGGGAAGTGTGAAGGCACAAATACTAGCAGAGTGGCCCTTAAACAGTAAAGCCGTACCTGTACCTGCTGTTCCTTTGGGTACTAACAATGTTGCTATTGGGGTGGTTGCGAGTCCGATGACTGTAAGCGCGAGTACTTTTACCAATACTGACTTGTCCTAAAATAGGTTTACACTTTAAAAATTAAAAAGGTGTAAAAATGGAGAAGAAAATTATTCAGAAGGCAGGTCTTTATTTCAGTATTCCAGAACGCCATGAATTGATTAAGGAGTACTTGTCGAGTGGGTT
>JANYEU010000188.1 GCA_025362915.1 Chitinophagaceae bacterium
CGTACAGTTTCTGAATCATTAAGTGGTGTCACTTTACTTTCGAGTGATACCACTTAACTCTAAAGTGGCACCACTTTATTTTCGAGTGATACCACTTTACTCTCGGGTGACATCACTTTACTCCAAAGTGACGCCAATTTAGTATTGAGTGACACCACTTTACTGTCGGGGAACGTTATTTTACTCTCCAGAAACCGATAAAAATTGTAAAAACGAATGGGAGGCATACCAAATACGCCTCCCTATCTCGCTGGTGGAACGTATAAAACAAGATGATTGAAGTGGAAAATGCCTGTAGGGAAGGCTTTAAAAGTGGTTTTCTAAAGGTTATGTATTTTTACCAATAACAATAAAAACAAAACCTCCCGAAAGTTTACACTCTAGGGAGGTTGCCATAAATAAAATTATAGTTTGATTAGTTTAGCGATGCTTCTGTCTTGATAATCTTGAATTTATCTTTCAATTCGGTAATGGCATCCCATCCGCCATTTATGTTTCTTATATTGTGGATGCCTTGCTTTTTTAGCAATGAGCAAGCAATAACGCTTCGGTAACCACCACCACAATGCACGTATATGTTGTGGTTATCATCAAAATCGGCCATCGTTCCTGGGTCAACCAAGTTTTCCAGGGATATGTTTATGGCTTCTTTCAAATGTCCATTATCGTACTCTGCCTCTTTGCGCACATCAAGTACCACAAGGTTGGTATCATATTCTATATCCATCGCCAGCTCATCGGCTTCTACATCTATTACCAAATCTATCTGTTCTCCTGCATTTTTCCATGCTTCAAAACCGCCATCCAAATAACCGCCCACCTTCTCAAAACCCACCCTTGCCAAGCGTATGATGGTTTCCTCTTCCATGCCTGCATCGGTAACCAACAGTATCATTTTGTCAAAAGGCAATAGGCTGGCAGCCCATTCTGCAAAACGACCCTCCAGCCCCACAAAAATAGCATTGGGCACAAAGCCTTCCACAAACGCAGTGGCAGCCCTTGTATCCAAAACCACATAATCATCCTCACGCATTTTTGTTTTAAACCCGTCCACAGACAGCTTAGTAAGCCCTGCTTCTATTATACTGCTCAAACTTTCGTAACCTTCTTTATTAATCATAGCATTTATGGGGAAATATTTGGGTGGTGCCACCAATCCCTCTGTAATGGCTTTTATAAATTGTTCTTTCGATTGTTCTTTCAATGCGTAGTTGTGCTGCCTTTGCTCTCCAATTGTACTGAAACTTTGCTTCGATAAGTTTTTGCCGCAACTACTTCCTGCACCATGACCGGGATAAACCAATATATCATCCCCAAGGGGTAATATCTTGGATTTGATGCTTTCATACATTAATCCAGCGAGGTCATCCATTGTTAATTCAGTATTTTGAGAAAGATCGGGTCTGCCCACATCGCCAATAAACAAGGTATCGCCAGTAAAGATTGCATGGCTTTTACCGTCTTCATCTTTTAGTAAATAACAGCTACTTTCCAATGTATGTCCGGGGGTATGTAATAGTTGCATGGCAATATTTCCTATAGTAAACGCTTCGCCATCCTTTGCAACATGAACCTTGAATTTTGTTATTGTATTTGGTCCATAAACTATTGTGGCACCTGTGACTTTGGCCAAATCGAGATGCCCACTTACGAAGTCTGCGTGAAAGTGAGTTTCAAAAATATATTTGATGGTGGCGTTCCTCTCTTTTGCCAGTTTGGTGTATTCATCAATATCTCTAAGAGGATCTATCACAGCCGCCTCGCCATTACTTTCTATGTAATAGGCATACTCACTGATGCAGCTGGTAAATAATTGTTTAATAAACATGGATGAACGAAAAATTAGGTCCAGATAATTGTGCTACTCTTTATCTTTAGCAGGTGCCTTACCAACAAGGTCAATGATGAATTTGTTTATTTCATCAATTCTTTCATAGTTAACCGAGTAAAAGATAAACTTACCATCACGCTTGGTGGTAACCAATTGTGCCAAACGCAAAATTGCTAAATGTTGTGATGCTACAGATTGCTCCAAACGAAGTTTAATATAAATTTCTGTAACAGTCATCTTTTTGGAGTCATTGAGCAACTTGATTATTTGCTGCCTGAGCTTATGGTTTAGCGCCCGCAAGATGGCAGCACTTTTTTTGGTTTGGATAAGATCAACCTTAATACTGATTTCCCCGTTGGATAATGATAATGTAGCCGTTGATTGTGCCATAAAGTTAAATTGGTGTTGTGTGAAATATGATTTGCTAAAAATATAATAATTATATAAACTAATGACACCAAAAAGTGCAAACTTGGTGCATCTGACTAGAATTATTTACTCTTTTCGGAAAAAAATACATCTTTTATGTAATATGGCTCGGTATAAGCCAAATTATTAAAATTTTTACTACTATATTTTTCTTGTGCCATGGCAATTATTGCAGCAATTTTATCTTGGGATTTTATGGCTGAATAGATAGTATTTTGGTGACTGATTATATCCTTTAATTTATTACTTCCATTCCCCGAGAAGACTATTTTACTTGTTTCCAGATACTCTCTTAAAGAAGCGTTATCCAGTATCAATGCCTGTGGCAGAAGAATTTGTTCTAATTGGTGACTATATAAGGCAGTGAAAACCTCCATACGTCTTGCATCAATCATAGGACAAAAAAGATAATCATTATTTGATGGATATTGATTTATTGTGGCTTTCGCCAATATGTCCAAAGTGTTTATTGCTATCAATGGTTTATTCAGGGTGAAGCAAAGTCCTTTTGCAGATGCCAAACCCACTCGCAAGCCAGTATAACTGCCAGGCCCATTTGCCACAGCAATGGCATCAAGTGTATTAATGTCAGTATTTGTATCGTCCAATATTCGTTTTATTGCCAATTGCAGAAAAGAACCATGGTTTTTTGGTTCATCATTTGTTTCGCTCATCAAAAGAACGCCATCTTTTGCAAGGGAAACTTCTGCGGTATCTATCGAGGTGTCTATGCTTAATATCAATGCCATAGGGTGCGAAGTTGCAGGAATGTTTTTAAAATATTATGAATCCATTATTTTCAATTTGTATTTTAGTTGCATACCCTTACTTTTGCAGCCGAATTTAAAAAAGCTAACTGATGAAAGCTTTATAATCAATTTCATCTTCATCAAATTAAACAAACCTTACTAATTATGGCTTCTGTAGGTAAGATCAAACAAGTTATCGGTGCGGTAGTTGACGTTCATTTTCCAAGTGGAAACGTATTGCCAGACATTTATAACGCTTTGGAAATAACCAAAGAGAACGGCGACAAGTTAATTCTTGAAGTTCAACAACACCTTGGAGAGGATAGTGTACGTACCATTTCGATGGAAGGTACCGAAGGGTTGGTGCGCGGTATTCCTGTAGTTGATACGGGTAAACCAATTGCAATGCCTGTAGGTCCAGACATTAACGGTCGTCTTTTCAATGTAACTGGTGATGCCATTGATGGCTTGCCTCAGTTAAGTAAGGTAGGCGGTCGTCCTATTCACAACAAACCACCTTTGTTCGAAGATTTGAGTACTGCTACTGAAATTCTTTTTACAGGGATTAAGGTAATTGACCTTATCGAACCTTATGCTAAGGGTGGTAAGATTGGATTGTTTGGTGGTGCTGGTGTGGGCAAGACAGTATTGATTCAAGAGTTGATTAATAATATCGCTAAGGGACACGGTGGTTTATCTGTGTTTGCTGGTGTGGGCGAACGTACCCGTGAAGGGAAC
>JANYEU010000246.1 GCA_025362915.1 Chitinophagaceae bacterium
AACTTTTCGGGTATCAAAATTTTTTAGAAAATCAATTACTGTCATAAAAGTATTCTTTTGTCAAATGTACTAAAATAATTAGTACAAAAGACAGCGAAGCCTAATTTCAATAGCGATATTCAGCTAATGTATATTATTCTATAATTCTATATGGCAACATTCCCTTTAATCCTTGTGTCCTTTGTGAAAACCCTTGTGTTCCTTGTGGTAAAACTTTTTGGAGCGAAACAGGCTGTTTTAGCACACGATACTATGGCTTGGTTAAGCTTATTTTAATATTTATCTTTCAATATCAATTAATTACTGCATCTTTGCGGCGTTGGTACGAAACATTCCGTAAATTTCAACCAACAAAAACAGCTTTTGTACATTACTATTTTCGCTGGGGATTATCATCAAACCCAATTATTTTTCTTCTCCACCAATAAAGATGATAAATAACTTCTCCCCGCTTCCATAAAATGATCTCTAGCACATTTTTAATCGGCAATACTAATTCCCATAGTGGATACCTGTTGCCATAACACATTTATAATGACATTTAACGAAATGGGACTTATCAGTCCTATACTTAAAGCCTTGGAAACAGAAGGCTACACAACGCCTACCCCCATTCAGGCACAAGCAATTCCAGAAATATTATCAGGAAGAGATTTATTGGGCTGCGCACAGACAGGAACTGGAAAAACGGCAGCATTTGCCATTCCTATCCTTCAATTGTTGGAACAACATAAACTGGAACAACATAAAACTGGTTCTACAAACAATGGTATCAAGGTATTGATCCTTACACCTACAAGAGAACTGGCCATTCAGATTGATGAAAGCTTTGGTGCTTATGGCAAACAACTTAGAAACAAACATGCGGTAATATTTGGTGGCGTAAACCAATTTAGCCAAGTACAGGCGTTGCAAAGAGGATTGGATATAGTAATTGCCACTCCTGGACGTTTGTTGGATTTGATGAATCAAGGTTATGTAAACCTGACTTCTCTTACCACATTTGTATTGGATGAGGCAGACAGGATGCTGGATATGGGCTTTGTACACGATGTAAAACGCATCATCACCAAGATTCCTGCAAAGAGACAGACCTTGTTTTTCTCTGCTACAATGCCTAGTGACATTCAGCAACTGGCAAACAGTATTTTGACAAACCCTGCTGTTGTACAGGTTTCTCCAGTGTCTTCAACGGCAGATACCATTGAACAAAAATTGTTTTACGTAGAAAAAGAAAACAAGAAGAACCTATTGTTTCACCTACTTAAAGACCCTGTTATCAATAGTGCATTGGTTTTTACCCGCACCAAACATGGGGCAAACAAAGTGGCTGAGCATTTAACAAGGATGGGTATAGAAACGCAAGCCATTCATGGCAATAAATCCCAAAACGCCCGTCAAGAAGCCCTTAACAACTTTAAGAGTGGTAAGAACAGGGTATTGGTTGCTACAGATATTGCATCGAGAGGTATTGATATTGACGAACTATCTCACGTAATCAATTTCGAGTTGCCGAATATTCCTGAAACGTATGTTCACCGTATTGGTAGAACAGGTCGTGCAGGGTTTAGCGGTATTGCCTATTCTTTTTGTGATCCAGAAGAAAAAGAATTCTTGAGGGACATCCATAAAGTTATTGGCAAACAGATACCTATCGATAGGGATCATCCTTATGCAATGGATGAGTCAACTGCTTATGTGGCACCTCCTGCTTCAAAACAAAGCAGCCAACCTTACAGAGGTGGTTACGGAAGGAGCAATAACGGTGGTAACAGTAATGGCAATAGAAGCAACAATAATAACAGCGATAATAACAGGCGTAGATATTAATTTCAGTTAACGCTTAACAGAAAGGGTACTATCATTAAATTGATGTGTACCCTTTTTTTTATCTAAAACTTAAATGCTTATTGCTACCGCTCTGAGTTTTGAGTGTATAAAAAAAATCGCAGAAACCCTATAAGGGCTTTGAGCTTATAGGGTTCATCATCCACCGATAAAAGCGAAAATTATTTGTACAACCTGAGTCTTGGTGGCAATTTTCATTTACAAATACTTAATATCTTCGGCGGCGATGATTACTCCCAACACAATAGAACAGATTAAGAACAGACTCGACATCATTGATGTGGTGGGTGAGTTTGTGAAACTGAAGAAAAGAGGCAGTAATTATCTGGGTAATTGTCCTTTTCATAACGAGAAGAGTCCGTCGTTTACCGTATCTCCTGCCAAAGAATTGTACAAGTGCTTTGGCTGTGGCAAGAGTGGTAACACCATCACTTTTTTGATGGAACACGAGAAGCTTAGCTATATAGATTCTCTTAAATGGCTTGCCGCACGGTACAATATTGAAGTAGAAGAAACGCAGGTAAGCGATCAGCAGAAGCAACAGATGCAAGTGGCTGACAGCTTGTTTGCGATAAATAATTTTGCAGGTAAGTTCTTTGATGACCAATTATTCAATACTGAAGAAGGAACCAACATTGCGCTTAGTTATCTGAAAGAAAGAGGATTTAGGGAAGAGATAATAAAGAAATTCCAGATAGGCTATAATCCACAACAAAGGGATTCACTTACTAAAGCTTTGTTGGCCAATCAATTCAACCGTGAGTTATTACCACGTACCGGTTTGGTGGTTGTAAGAAATGAAACTGACCTACAAGACAACTATCGTGGGCGAATCATCTTCCCCATTCATAATAACAGTGGTAAGATAATAGGTTTCGGGGCGCGGGTGATTGGCAAGGCAGAGAAAGCACCAAAGTATATAAACACCCCCGAAAACGAGTTATATGTAAAGAGCAGGATATTGTACGGTTCCTTCTTTGCCAGGATGGCCATTGACAAACAGGATGAATGTTTGTTGGTGGAAGGATATACCGATGTGGTTAGTTTGCATCAGGCAGGGATAGAAAATGTGGTAGCAAGTGGAGGCACATCCTTGACTGTAGATCAGCTTCGGTTGGTAAAGAAATATACCAACAACCTAACCATTATTTATGATGGGGATAGTGCTGGTGTAAAGGCTGCCTTACGTGGACTGGACATGGCATTGGAAGAAGGATTGAATGTTAGGTTGGTATTGATACCAGACAATGAAGACCCTGACAGTTATGTAAACAAGGTTGGCAAGGAGGCTTTCCAAAAATTCATTAAGGAGAATAAGAAGGACTTTGTCATCTTTCAGTTGGAGGTAATGCTGAAAGATGCGGGTAACGACCTTAACCAAAAGAACATATTGGTTAATCAGGTTGCCGAAACAATCAGCAAGATAAAT
>JANYEU010000247.1 GCA_025362915.1 Chitinophagaceae bacterium
AACTTTTCGGGTATCAAAATTTTTTAGAAAATCAATTACTGTCATAAAAGTATTCTTTTGTCAAATATACTAAAATAATTAGTACAAAAGACAGCGAAGCCTAATTTCAATAGCGATATTCAGCTAATGTATATTATTCTATTAATTTATTACAAAATAAAATGTTCAATATTCATATAAAATGTTCCACGTGAAACGAAATTAGAAAAACTTAAACACATCTTTAGTTGGTCGGTTATCTTTGCCAGCTAATAATTATAGAAATAATGTTTCAAGAATATGATGTGATTATAGTTGGTGGTGGACATGCTGGTTCTGAGGCTGCCGCTGCCGCTGCTAATATGGCTAGTAAAACTTTGATGATAACAATGAATATGCAAACCATTGGTCAGATGAGTTGCAATCCAGCAATGGGTGGTATTGCCAAGGGGCAGATTGTGCGTGAGATAGATGCAATAGGGGGTTATAGTGGCATCGTTACAGACCTTACCATGATTCAGTTTAGAATGCTCAATAAGAGCAAGGGTCCCGCCATGTGGAGTCCTCGTACACAGAATGATCGAATGTTATTCGCTGCAAAGTGGCGGGAAATGCTGGAACACACCAATAATCTAGATTTTTATCAGGATATGGTTAGTTCCCTAATCATAGAAAACGGAAAGGTTTGTGGTGTTATCACCGGATTAGGCAATAAGATTAAGGCCAAGAGTGTCGTCATCACAAGCGGTACTTTTTTAAATGGCATCATTCATATTGGTGAAAAACAATTAGGTGGTGGACGGGTAGGGGAGAAGGCTGCAACGGGGATTACCGAGCAATTAGTAGAATATGGCTTTGAAGCTGATAGACTAAAAACAGGAACACCTCCCAGGGTGGACAGTAGAAGTCTTGATTATAGCAAGATGGAAGAACAGAAAGGGGATGAGGTAATAACTGGTTTCTCTTATTTAGATCTTCCGTTAATTAAGCCCGAACAACAGCGTAGTTGCCATATAACCTATACAAATAAGGAAGTACACGAATTATTAAAGACGGGTTTTGATAGAAGCCCTATGTATCAAGGGAGGATAGAAGGGCGTGGTCCCCGTTATTGCCCTAGTGTGGAGGATAAGGTAAATAGGTTTGCCGATAAGGAACGTCACCAGATATTTGTAGAACCCGAAGGTTGGAATACGGTTGAGATATACGTGAATGGTTTTTCTACATCTCTTCCCGAAGATGTCCAGGTAAAGGCTTTACGTAAAGTGCCTGGTTTTGAAAACTGTAAGTTCTTCCGTCCGGGGTATGCTATTGAGTACGACTTCTTTCAACCAACGCAATTAACACACACACTTGAAACTAAGCTGATTAAGAACTTATTCTTTGCTGGGCAGATAAATGGCACAACTGGTTATGAAGAAGCTGCTTGTCAGGGCTTAATGGCTGGTATCAATGCACATCTTGCCGTTAAGGAACAAGAGCCATTTATACTTAAAAGGAATGAAGCCTATATTGGTGTGTTGATAGATGATTTGATAAGCAAGGGTACCGATGAGCCTTACCGCATGTTTACCAGTCGCGCAGAGTTTCGTACATTGTTAAGGCAAGATAATGCTGATATACGCCTTACTGCTTTGAGTAACAAAATAGGATTGGCTTCGCAGGAACGATTGGATAAGGTGGAAAGGAAAATGAATGATGTTGCTGAAATAAAGAAAATGCTTAGCACATTCAATGTAGAATCGGATGAAATCAATCCATATCTGGAAACAATAGCTTCTTCTCCATTGGATGACAAACAAAAAGCTTCCAAGATTATCCTTCGCCCTAATGTAACGCTGGATGGTATGCTACAAGCCATTCCTAGTTTGGCTGCTTCATTAGAAGGTTATGATAAAGACAGCATTGAACAAGCGGAGATTCAGCTTAAATACGAAACCTATATCCGTAAGGAAGAAGACCTTGTGGAAAAGGTGAGCCATTTAGAGAATTTGGTTATACCAGACACCTTTGATTTTGGCAAACTAACCGCCATTTCAAGCGAAGCAAAACAAAAGTTTAATAAGATTCGTCCTCGTACATTGGGGCAAGCCAGTAGAATAAGCGGTGTTAGCCCAAGCGATATTCAGATATTGATGGTATTTATGGGAAGATAAGTAATCAGTTAGCAGTGACCAGTAAACAGTGAATTACCCTATTAATAAAGAAGCACTCAATTGTTTGAGTGCTTCTTTATTAATAATTCATCCGAAATAAGTAGAAAGCTTCTATCCTTAAATATTGCCCAATACTTAAAATTCTTATCTTCTGTACTAAAATAATTTTGTGATAAATATTTAAGTGCTCCAGACTTTAAATCTCCTATCAATTCTATAGTTAGTAATTATCTAACAGTATTAAAATCTTTATAGTCTTGTGTTAATAAAATAAAATCTACTATTTTTATAATACCATGCCTTCCTGGTAATATTTTACCCTTTAATTCTTCAGTAAGTGAATTTTCAATTATTACAGCTGGATTCAAATAATGCTTCCAGTAATAAACCCATTCTTTTTGTTCTTTACTTAATTCTTCCATGATTTAATAATTTTTACAAAGATTCAAAAAAGAAATAGGGAATAACTAAAAATTACCATTAAAACAGACATTTAATATTAATTTATTGATAATTATATACTTAATTAATTTTATCCCATTACTTCTCTCTTTTTATGAGTAATTAAATATAAAGTCATTTTATCCTATCCTTTCAATAAATAAAGCCAATATCTGTCATCTCCTGAAATAGCTTGTCAGCAAAATGGGCAAAAACGGAGAAGATGGAAACAGAAAAAGTTGGGAATGTATACACGGTCAAGGTGTCTGAGCGTTTTGAATCTGATGGTAAATTAGGCGTTTATGAACCGAGTTTTCGCAGGTGGTTGGTACGTGAATTAGCGGAGGGTAGAATGAGCCCGGGTGAGGCTATCAAACGCTTTAATTTCAATCCAATATCTGGGTTTAAGCTGCTGTCAGATTGGCGTAAGAAGTATGCA
>JANYEU010000248.1 GCA_025362915.1 Chitinophagaceae bacterium
AACTTTTCGGGTATCAAAATTTTTTAGAAAATCAATTACTGTCATAAAAGTATTCTTTTGTCAAATATACTAAAATAATTAGTACAAAAGACAGCGAAGCCTAATTTCAATAGCGATATTCAGCTAATGTATATTATTCTAAAAATAATATATACCACTCCCGCCGTTTCTTTGCAACAATCATGAAAGTAGATTATATAATTGTAGGGCAGGGCGTTTCGGGTAGCTTTTTGAGTTGGTATTTTATTAAAGCTTGTAAAAAGGTAATGGTAATAGATGATTCGCAACCTTTTTCTGCCTCCAAAGTGGCCAGTGGCGTTATAAATCCGGTAACCGGGCGGCGGATTGTTAGTACTTGGATGATAGAAACGCTACTGCCATTTGCCTTGGAGGCTTATACTGCGTTTGGAAAGGAGTTGGGTACCTGTATTATCTCGCAAAAGAACATACTGGATTTTCATCCTACCCCACAAATGAAACTTGCCTTTGATGAGCGGCAACCTATAGAGAGCAAATACCTCCGCTATCCCGAGAATGAACATCAATACAAGCAATATTTCAATTATCCTTTTGGGGCTGGCGAAATAGATCCTTGTTATCTGATAGACCTGCATCCGTTGCTTTCTTGCTGGCGCAATAAACTGAAAGAACAGGATAATTTGCTGGAAGAAGTGTTTGAGGTGAATGAGCTTTCATTTTCCGATTCTCATTTTGTGAGTTATAAAGATATTTCTGCGGAAAAAATAATCTTTTGTGATGGAACAAAAGGCTTTGATAGCCCCTATTTTAACCTGTTGCCCTACGCAAAAAATAAGGGCGAGGCGGTTATTGTAGAAATAGAGGGCTTGCCAAGAAAAAATATTTATAAGCATGGACTAAGTCTTGTGCCTTGGAAGGAAAATTTGTGGTGGGTGGGTTCTACTTACGAGTGGGATTTTAAAGATTTGAATCCATCACCAGCTTTTAGGGAAAAAGTAGAGCAATTATTAAAGCATTGGGTAAAACTTCCCTACAAAATTGTAGATCATATTGCTTCCGAAAGACCTGCCAATCTTGAACGGAGACCTTTTGTGGGCTTTCATCCAAAATATCCGAATATTGGCATACTGAATGGCATGGGAACAAAGGGTTGTTCGTTAGCACCTTATTTTGCTAAGCAATTGGTAGAAAATATTTTGGATAATGAACCGATAAATCCGCTTGCCGACGTAAAAAGATTCACCAAAATACTAAGCAGGTAGTCATTTGATTAATTACCTTTAAGGAAATACTCTGTGTTGAAAGTAATTTTCTACTTTTTTAAGTTCTTCATCATCCAATCCTGCAGATTTTAACCGCTTTGATTTTGTTTCGGTCAAATCCTTCAACCGTTTTTGTTTTAATGGTTCAGTAAGTTGTTTATCAAGTTTTACTTTCCTTGCTTTACTTTGAAAATCTTTCTGGATAACCGCCACCGAATCAAACTTAGCTTCGGATAGTTTTAAATCGTCCTTTATCTGAAGTCTTATTATCTCGGTTTTTTGTAAATTATTACCACTTAAAAATGTTGCTTCTGGTGTTTGGGCATAGGATGCGACTACCATAAAAAAAAGTAGAAAGAATAAAGAGATTGGTATTGCTATTGTTTTTTTCATTACCGATGTTACCATTTAGGGAATTGCAAAATAAAGATTAAGTAACCATCTTTTATTTTTTATTGTTAAGAAAAGCTTCCAATAAATATTTTAGTTCCTTGAACAACCTCCAATTCGTTAAATAGTTTTCGTTTTTTGTAGGAAAAGTCACAAAAAAAACCTTTTCCTCGATTTTAATTTTTATTTGTGAATTAGATGGTTACTTTCGCCCTTTGTTTTATTAACCCAATTTGTTAACGCCACTAAATTTCTATTTAACTATGGCAGTAAAAATTAGATTACAAAGACACGGTAGTAAAAAGAGGCCTTTCTACTTTATAGTAGTCGCCGATGCCCGTGCACCAAGAGATGGTAAATTCATCCAAAAGGTTGGTACCTACAATCCATTGACAGTACCTGCAACAATTCAGTTAGATCGTCAGAAGGCGTTGGAATGGCTTCATAAAGGAGCACAACCAACAGACACTGTACGCCGAATCCTTTCATTTAAGGGAGTATTGTTTTTGAAGCACTTATTGCGTGGTGTAAAACTTGGTTTGTTTGATGACGCAGCAGCAATGGTGAAGTTCCAAGATTGGCATCTTCAGCATGAAGCAGACATCAACCGCAGGACAACTGCGCACAAAAAAGCACAGAAAGATCGCCGTAACCAACCTTTTGTTCGTAAGGTAGAAGCTGCTCCTGCTGTTGAAGCAGTAGCTGAAACGCCAGAAGCGGACACTGAGGTAGGAGGAGAAGGATAATCTTTTTTTACCGGAGTCAAAGAAGCCTCAGACCACAATTGGTCTGGGGCTTTTTCATAAATAGGATAAAAAATCTATCTTAAAAAGTTCTCACCCATTACATTTGCACAATTTTTAGATAATGAGCAATACAATACATTCTAACGAATCACATTCTTCGTCAAACAAAAAAATTATCGTTTTAGGTAGTGGACCCAACAGAATTGGTCAAGGAATAGAGTTCGACTATTGCTGTGTGCATGGACTTTTAGCGATAAAAGAGTGCGGTTATGAAGCCATAATGGTGAATTGTAACCCAGAGACTGTATCCACCGATTTTGATATGGCAGATAAGCTCTATTTTGAACCTGTGTATTGGGAACATCTTTGGGAAATAATAGAACTAGAAAAGCCAGAGGGTATTATTGTTCAACTAGGTGGACAGACTGCACTTAAACTTGCAAAACGCTTGCACGAAAGAGGAATCAAAATAATAGGTACCAGCTTTGACAGTATGGACATTGCAGAAGACAGGGGTAGGTTTAGTGATTTATTGAAAGAGCTAGATATTCCTTATCCTGAATATGGCACTGCTTACACCGCTGATGAGGCTATTGAAGTAGCAAATAAGGTTGGTTACCCTGTGTTGGTTCGTCCTAGTTATGTTTTGGGTGGACAAAGGATGCGTATCGTTATCAATGATGAAGAGGTGGAAAAGGCAGTTATCAGTTTATTGAAACATATCCCTGATAATAAGATATTGATTGACCATTTCTTGGATCGTTGCCAGGAAGCAGAAATAGATGCCATATTTGATGGAGAAAATTTCCATGTAATGGGCGTAATGGAACACATAGAACCTGCGGGTATCCATAGTGGAGATAGCAATGCCGTTCTTCCTGCCTTCAATCTTACCCCTTTGGTAATTACTACCATGGAATTTTATAGCGAAAAGATAGCTAGGTCATTGAACATTAAAGGTCTTATCAATATTCAGTTTGCCATCAAGAATGATAAGGTATTTGTGATAGAAGCCAATCCAAGGGCATCCCGTACCACACCATTCATTGCTAAAGCTTATGGCATTCCATATTTAAACATTGCTACCAAGGTAATGCTTGGAGAGGCTAAGCTTACCGATTTTGAAATGGTGAACAAATTAGATGGCTACGCAATAAAAGAACCTGTATTTAGCTTTGATAAGTTCCCTGGGGTAAATAAGGAATTAGGGCCAGAAATGAAAAGTACTGGTGAAGCTATCCGTTTTATCAAGGATTTGAGAGATCCTTACTTTAGAACCTTATACAAGGAAAGAAGCATGAATCTGAGTAGATAATCATTGTAAAAAATAATACTTAAAACAGAAAGGTCAAAAGTCAGTAGTTCTTCAACTATAAACTTTTGACCTTTTCGTTTTTGCTATTTCAAAAGAAACAGTTTTCTTATTTAATAAACTCTTGTAAAAGTTCGCTTTGTAAAACTGTTTTCTGTTCGCCGGCTGATAGATCCTTTATTACGCAAGTGCCATCTTCCAACTCTTTACTTCCAATGATTATTACAAAAGGAATCTGCTTTTTATCTGCATATTTAAACTGCTTGTCCATCTTTGTAGCTTCATGAAAAAGCTCGCAGCTAATGTTGTTGCTCCGCAATTGTTGCATCAGTCCAAAAGCTTTTTTGCTTTCTTGCTCTCCCAAGTTAAAAAACAACACTTTTACACCAGTATGAACCGTTTCTGGAAAAAGCTGTAGTTCTTCCATCACATCATAAATTCTATCTACCCCAAAACTAATACCTACACCTGGCACATTTGGCACGCCAAACAAACTAGTAAGGTCGTCATATCTTCCTCCCCCACCAATACTTCCCATTTGTATGCCATTGGCTTTTACTTCGAAGATGAGGCCGGTGTAATAATTTAGACCACGGGCAAGGGTTAGGTCAATCGTAAGCCGAGAGTCGTAAGTCGAGAGTCGTAAGTCAGGCGTTAGATAGTTTAAAACGTAAGTTATTTCTTCCAAGCCAGCTTTTCCTAATTCGGTTTCACCAATTAGTGCTGTGGCTGCTGCCAGTTTTTCTTCGTTGCTCCCCGTAATTGTCAA
>JANYEU010000271.1 GCA_025362915.1 Chitinophagaceae bacterium
ACCAAAGTATAATACGCGGCAGTTTGAATTTAAAAGCTCGCTTGTCTATAATAATGCCCGGCAACGAGGTGCTATCTATGTATAACGTATCCGTAACTCCTAGTGTTGTATAACCAGTACTAGGACCAGTAGAATACAAACCAAAGCCAGGGGTTAATTCAGCAGAAGCAGTTGCATCATTAGCTATTGCGTCATCGTCATTTTGCATATTTATTTTTTTAAAAACAAATCTAAGGAGAGTATAGGTGAAATCAATTGACTAATTGTCGATTTAAAATGGAGTGCCAATAGATTGTGGACATTTTAAGAGATGCACTCTAATAAATTGGAGTAATGGTACTAAATGGATAAGGCTAATTAATGGAATTTGCTAGATTTAACTTATCACAGAAAAATTCTTAAGGCATATAACATACGCACAAGATAAAAACCGATGTAATTGTGCAAGTACTGAAGGAAAGTGTATGAATTGTGAGTTATTAAAAAGCCCTTGAAGTTTAGGCTTCAAGGGCTTTTTGCTTATCATTAATAACTAACCTAACAACTAATTACGCTCCTTCGCTCAATTCCAACCACCTAAATTCTTTCATTCCCAGTTCATTGTCTATAGTTATCAATCGGTCGCTAAACTTCTTTATTTCCTCGAAGGGTAGGTTGCCATTGCTCATCTGTTCGGCAATGGTTACTTTTTCGGCTTCCAGCTTGGCAATGTCCTTTTCTATATTCTCCAACTCTTGTTTCTCTTTAAAAGAAAGTTTCCTCACTTGTTTTTCTGGTGTTTTTGCAATTACTTCTACCTGTTTGGCAACTGGCTCTGGTTGTGTATTTAAAGAAGAACCTCTTTTCTCTTTTTCCTTTTCTTCAATCCTAAATTGTGTATAGTTACCCGGAAAATCCCTAACTTCTCCATTGCCCTCAAATACAAACAGGTGATCTACCAGTCTGTCCATAAAATACCGATCATGGCTTACAATCAGTACACAACCTTGAAAGTCGTTCAGAAAGCTTTCCAACACTGCCAGCGTAGGAAGGTCTAAATCGTTGGTAGGTTCATCCAGAATCAGGAAGTTGGGGTTGGTAAACAGGATGGTAAGCAGTTGCAAACGTTTCTTCTCGCCACCACTCAGCGAGTTGAGGTAAGTATATTGTTTTTCGGGCGTAAACAAAAACAACTCTAAGAATTGAGCAGCACTAAGTGTGCTACCATCCGCCAACGGAAAGTTCTCCGCAAATGTCCTTACATATTCTATTACCCGTATATTCTCTTTTATTTTAAGCCCCTGTTGCGAGAAGTTGCCAAATATGATGGTATCTCCCACATTTACCTTACCACTATCGGGCTTCTCCAATCCTAAAAGTATATTTAAGAAGGTAGATTTACCTACGCCATTCTTTCCTATCACCCCAATGCGTTCCCCTTTGCTAAAAGTATAATCGAACCCTTTAAGGATGGGCAAATCGCCATAGCTTTTATATACTTTCTTCACCTCAAGCACTTTGCCGCCTATTCGGCTCATCTTCACTTGCAGTTGCACCTGCATATCTTCTATCTTTTGCTTGGCACGGGCTTCCACTTCATAAAAATTATCCTGACGGCTTCTGCTCTTGGTGGTTCTTGCCTTGGGTTGCTTGCGCATCCATTCCAACTCTTTTCTATATTGGTTTTTTGCCTTGTCTATGCTTGCCAGTTCACTTTCTATTCGGGCAGCTTTCTTTTCCATATAGTTCTCATAGTCGCCTTTGTAGGTGTACATATTCTCCCTTTCCAGTTCCCATATCTCCGTACATACGGCATCCAAGAAATACCGATCGTGCGTTACCAACAATAAGGTGATATTTTCTTGCCCAAGGTAATGCTCCAACCATTCTATCATGCCCACATCGAGGTGATTGGTAGGTTCATCCATCATCAATAGCGTATGTTGGTGTTCAAAGCCAATGTCTATCAGTGTTTTTGCCAAGGCAACCCTTTTGCGTTGCCCACCACTCAGGCTGTTTACCTTGTTTTGTAGGTGATGAATGTTTAGTTTGCTCAATATCTGATGCACTTTGGCCTCGTAATCCCATGCGCCCAACTCGTCTATCTTTCCAATGCACTCTGTAATGCCTTCTGCATCATCGGCATCCAACGCAGCTTCATATTTACGCATCACACTCATAATGGGGTGATTGCTGGTAAATATGTTTTCCAGCACCGTCTTGTTTTCATCAAACTTAGGGTCTTGCTCAAACAGGGCAACGGTAACACCTTTGTTTATATATACCTTACCAGAGTCTGCCACTTCCTGACCGGCAATGATTCGTAACATGGTCGATTTGCCAATGCCGTTCCGGGCAATGAGCGCAATTTTCTCTCCTTCGTTAATGTGGAATGAAATATTATTGAACAGGGGATTGATGCCATAGCTTTTGGTTAAGCCTTCTACCGATACATAATGCATAGCTGCAAATATAGCGGAAGGGTGTTTGGAAAGGATAAATGTAATTTTACTTAGGAGGGTTTAACCACAAGGAACACTAGGAAAAGAAACACTATGAACACAAAGGTTTTCAATTATGCGTCCACTTAATCCCTGTATTGCTTTGTGAAAACCATTGTGTGCCTAGTGGTAGGAAATCCTTTTTGCATTAATAAATTATTACCTTTTACTGAATGGGATTGTCGGTGCTTGCACATGATTACTTTTACATATTTGTTCCGGCTGATTCCTCTTTTCTATTTTGTAATGCTTATACAACTAAATTTGTCGCCTTACTAAATTTGGGAAATAATATGTTTTGGTACGAATCGGATGTACGAGGGGTTGAAGAAAAGAAAAGATTTGCAGAGGATCCGAAAA
>JANYEU010000275.1 GCA_025362915.1 Chitinophagaceae bacterium
CACCCAAACTCATCCAACGGATAAACAACTCCGGTGTAGGGTTACCCATAAAGCCTCCAATATCCATCCCAACATAAGGAATTCCACTCAATCCCATACTATTCAACAGGCGAAAACCTAATAACATGTGCTCATCCGTACTCGCATTATCACCCGTCCATTGCGCAGAATATTTCTGAATACCAGAATAAGAAGCCCTTGTCAACACAAACGGACGCTGCCCATTCAACCCACGCTTTGTGCCTTCATAAGTGGAGCGCGCCATCAACAAACCGTAAGCATTCTTCACACTAAACAACGTCTGCTTATCTTTTCCCTCGCCAAACTCTATCAGATTCGGGAACTCGCGCCCCCAAGCCGCTGGCTCATTCATATCATTCCAAAAACCCTTCACGCCATTGTCTATGTATGGGTGTTTGAAATTATCACCCCACCACTTCCTTGTTTCTTCTTTAGTAAAGTCGGGAAAGTGGCAACGCCCCGGCCACACGTGACCAATATACGGTCTTCCACCAGGATACTTTGCAAAGTAATTCCCCGCCAAACCTTCCTCATACGCCTTATAGCCTTTCTCTACCTTAATGCCCGGATCGATAATGGTCACCATATCAAATCCCATCCCTTTCATCTGTCCAAGCATGGCTTTTACATCGGGATATTTGCTGCTCCATGTGAACACTTTATAGTTGTCCATATAGTTTATATCGCTCACAATTACATCGGCGGGCAGATTCTTTTCGCGGAAGGTTTTGGCGATGGTGAGTAGTTGTTCCTGATTATCATAACCCCATCTTGATTGCTGGAAACCTAAGCTCCACAACGGTGGCATTGGCGTTCTTCCTGTAAGGTTTGTATAGTCTTTGATGATACTTGCAACGGTGTTTCCACCAAAGAAATAGTAATTCATTTCGCCATCATCGGCACCAAAATGAAACAGTTCCTCATCAGCACCACCACCAAAGTTGAAGTAAGATTTATTGCTGTTATCGAAGAATATCCCGTAGGTAACGCTATCGTGGATACCGATAAAGAAAGGAATAGTAGCATATAACGGGTCGGCACTATTGCTATAAGCAGGTGCATCTGTGTTCCAGTTTTGGTAGAAGTTTCCCCTGCGGTTTATGTCGCCCGTTTTCTCTCCTAGCCCAATAAATTTCTCATCACTATGCAATTGTTTGTAGCAACTTACCTTATCTCCAAACCAACTAACGCCTAATGTTGCCTCATCAGCACACAACAATTGGTTATTCTTATTATAAATACTCACCCTAAATGGATGCGTTGCCACCTTCACCACCAATGAATCTGTCATGTAAACCTTATCTATTCCTTCTCCTTTTGATGATTGTAATTTACCAGTTGCAGCAAGGTTATCTATGGCAAAAGAATGGTCGGTTGTGAAAGGATTTTTGCTAACGCGGATACGAACCGTCGTTGCATTATATGCCACTATACGTGCATAGCCATTGGAAAGTTTTAGTTCCACACCTCCATCAATAGTCGTTTCTTTTAGTACGTTACCAGCCTGTTCGCTGATACGGTTTAATTGGCAAATAGTCCTATTGGTTATACAAAAGGAAATTATAATAATCAATAGTTTTTTCAGTGGCATGACAGATATTTTTAGGCTGTAAATATCTGATTTATTGTGTAAATATTACACGGTTATTTTTATATGCTTAAAGAGAAGGTTAACCGCAAAGGTCGCAAAGTTATTACGCAGAGAACCACAGAGGGTTGTGTTATTTACCCTTCAACAAATCTCCTTCTTTCTTAATCTCCACCAACGCATCATACAATGCATCTAAATCTTCCTGACAATTAAAGCCATTAATTGAATACCTCAAATAAATGTTACTCCCTTGCCGCATAACAGGGATTTCAATTTTATATTGTGTAAATAATCGTCTCTGTAACTCTTCGGGTTTGGTTGTTTTGATGGGGATACTCAACATCTGCCCTATCCATTCTTTGGTTAATGGACTAATAGGTGATGATTCTAATAGCGCAAAAAACCTTTCGGCATTGCCCAATACCATTTCGTGGCATTGCTTTGCCACTGCCGGCCAGTTGTTTTCCTGCATGAAGGCGAACAGGTAGGAATGGTGAGAAAAGCAGAAAAGTCGCGGGTGCCTACCATCTGGTTATAGTCTATAAAGTTAGACCCGGAAGGTTTTATCGCCTTGTATCCCCAGCTTACTATCACCGGTTCTTTTAATAGATGCTGCACCCTTTTGTGGGCATATAAAAAGCTGCATCCCTTGGGTGCCATCATCCATTTGTGGGCGGCACCTGTGTAGAAGTCGGCATCCAGTTCTTTTATGGATAGCGGCAACTGCCCCGGCACATGCGCCCCATCTATAATGGTAATTAATCCTTTGGCTTTGGCAATGTCCACTATTTCTTTTACGGGCAATATCAATCCGGTAGAAGAAGTGATATGGCTAATAAAAACCACCTTGGTTCTGTCGGTCAGTCCTGCAAAGAAATCTTCTATCAGCTTTTCTTTAGTGGTAATGGGCAGGGTAATGTGTTGCCTTTTATAGATGGCATTACTTTTCTCGCAATACAAATCCCAGGTACGGTCGCAGGCACCATATTCAATATCGGTAGTCAATACTTCATCGCCGG
>JANYEU010000318.1 GCA_025362915.1 Chitinophagaceae bacterium
TACAGCAATATCGAATCAGTCTTTCGTCAACTATTTCATGATTTTTTAAGCTATAAAAAGGTATTCACGTCTATTCTCTCAAATTTTACTCATTGATAAACAAATAATTTACCAGCTACATGCAACTGGATTTAACCATTCACAGCTAATGTATATTATTCTATAAATTTAAAATGCTTAAAATATACCAATACCCGCATTTCCACCAGTGCTTACATAAGCCACCTTAGGGAAATCCGGTTTTAGCGCAGCTAAAATTGAGAAAAATCCGAAGGGATATTTTTCTCAAAGGGTTAACCGTAGTGGAGTTGTCTTTTTTTTGCCCCTTCAGGGGTTGGGGTAGCCTGCCGGCTTGAGGCAAAAAGATTAAAATGAATCAATTTATTCAGTCTAGCCGTAGTTTTAAAGAAAAAACAAATTTATATGCGTTTGCCCTGATGTTGCCTATGTGTTAAAGCGTTTACTTCTTCATAAACTTATATAACTAAGAAACCTCCCTACTTAACCTATACCTCCGTGTAAACAACTCAGAGAAACTCTGTGGCAATTTTTTTTTCTTCTTCATGCTTCTTCTTATGTCCCCGCCCTCGTGGCAAAACCTCTCCACACTCTTTGCCTCCTTGCCTATACCCTCTTTCCCCTCCTCACATTCTTCCCAATCTCGCTAAACAAATCCACCCCCTCATGAACTAATAACCCACTATTGCCCTCAACTTTATTTCTCATTCACACAAACATCTATTTTGCCAGTTGCCTCCATACACACCAATCAAGTCAAAAAAATAGTTCAAAATACTTCTCTGCCAGTCCTATCACTAATATATTTTACAAAAAAACTGTTGAATAAATCTGGGATAATATCAAATAAACATCAACGAAGTGTCAATGTAGCATACATCATATCGAATAAACCCCAGACAAGATCGAATAAACCCCACCCACGTGTCAATGTAACATACATTTTGACGAATAAAATACTGCCAACATTTAATAAAGCACGTGCATGCTCAAATAAATACCATCTATTTCAAACATTTTCTAACGGTTCGCTAATAATTCACAATTAAAATTAAAAAAATGACAAAGACACAAACATCAAAATTCTCCTCTTACAACAGGATTATCAACTTCCTTTTTGCTTACGCATCCAGTTTCACAGGCTTGGTACGCCTATTAAAATGTATTGTAGATTTTAAGGCAGCCTTCGTTGCCCTAAAATTAATTCTTCCTTCTTCCACCGCCATCAAGTCCTCTCCAACCACAATTACAAAAAACAAGGACTTTACAAACATGATAGACCTCATTGTTTCCCTTGCCAACCGCGCCTATCTCTTTGCCGTGGATACTTCCAGCGAAACATTACTATCAACGTTTCAGGTAGAAGTAAGTTATTTTAAAGCCCTCTCCGAAATCGAGCAGACCCTATTGGCACATAATGTATTGGCAGCACTAAACACCAATAGTGTCGCTCTAATTGCAGGATACGATATTGACGCCGCCGAACTCACATCCGCAGCAACATACATCACCAATGCCCAAGGACAGATAGCCGCTCCAAGCACCATCATCTCAAACAACAAAACCTCCACAGACGAGATAGACGACGCTTTTAAACTGGTAGATACAACCATAGCTTTATTAGAAAAAGCAATTTATGGCAGATTCAAAACAGGAATCTTAGCCAAACTTTCATTAATCAGCAATTTCGATTTGGCAAAGAAACTCAGGGGGCTCACCAAGCACACAGCCCTCATTGCCGACATCCTTAATATTGCCAATGAACCCATAGCAAATGTTTTGGTAGAAATCTTTTTTGGAACAGAAACCAGAACTGCCATCTCAAACATATCAGGCATTGCAGAAATCGAACAATTCATCGGAGGCACTTACAATGTAACCTATTCAGCCGTTGGTTATATCACCCAAGTAATCCCAACCATATTCACCCTCGGCGAAACTGTCGATACAACAATCGTACTTTTGAAAGTGATATAATCCTAAAAAACGATTGCTATCTATTTATGCAAATAGACTTTTATCTAGCGAGATATAGGAGGATATATATGCCTGTTGCCCAATTATGATTTGGCGATAGTTCCTATTTTTCAGTAGAGTCCTTCAATAAATAAACCCTGTAAAGTGTGCTTCATTATATTTGCCGTAATGAGCAAACCAGTTTTACATACCGTACTTTCTCCCAAGTTATTGGATATTTATGATTGCACAGACACTATTGTCGTAATCATTGATGTTTTTAGGGCCACGTCCACCATTGCCACGGCCTTGTATAATGGCGCAACCCGCATTATACCCGTAGATAGCGTAGAAAAATGTATTTCCATTGGGGCACAGACAAAAGGCATCACTGCCGGCGAACGGGATGGCAAGGTGATTCCCGGATTGCAATATGGAAACTCCCCTGCAGAGTATCCTGAAAGTTTCATTAAGGGAAAAACCCTTGTGCTAACCACTACCAATGGTACCAAGTTGTTGCACATGGCATTAAATGCAGGTGCTTCGGACGTAATTACGGGTTCTTTCCCAAACCTTTCTGCCGTTTGCGACTTTCTTTTAAAGGAAAATAAGCATGTATTGCTTGGGTGTTCTGGATGGAAGGATAAATTTAATTTGGAAGACACTTTGTTTGCAGGTGCAGTGATAAGCAGGATAAAAGAACATTTTAGCATTCATTGTGATAGTAGCCTGATGGCGGAGGAAATGTATGCGCAGCACAAGGATAATATGCTTCCGTTTATTAGAAAGTTGACGCATTGGCATAGGCTTGAAAAGTTTGGACTTGAAAAAGACCTGGAATATTGCTGCTCGGTTGATGTTGCCAATGTATTGCCACTATATAAAAATGGGGCCTTGATAGTGGGATAGCTGGATAATAATAAATCAATTAAATGAAACAGTTACTTATCATCCGTCATGCAAAAAGTAGTTGGGACATTGCTATCCAAAAAGATTTCGATAGGCCGCTTAATGAACGGGGATTGAAAGATGCACCTGCAATGGCAAAACGATTGTTGGAAAGGAAAGTTTCTATTGATGCTTTTATTAGCAGCACCGCAAAAAGGGCCATTACCACAGCAACGCTTTTTTATAAGGAAGATAAAAAGGGAGGGAATAAAACATTGGGTGTAATAGGTGTTCCTGAACTTTATTTAGCCTCGCCAAAAGTTTTTAAAAGGGTAATCTGTAATGCAGATGATGCTTTTAATACCATCGCAATATTTTCGCATAATCCAGGAATTACAGCGTTTGCAAACACGCTTACCAATGCGAGAATAGATGAAATGCCTACCTGTAGTGTGTTTGCAGTAAAAATAGAGACTGACAGTTGGAAAGATTTTGCAGATGCAGAGAAATCTTTTTGGTTTTTTGATTGCCCCAAGATTAAATAGAAACGATACTTATAAATGGTT
>JANYEU010000400.1 GCA_025362915.1 Chitinophagaceae bacterium
ATAAAAGCAGCAAAGAAATGGTACGATAAACAACAATCCGGGCTTGGTAATAGGTTGATTGCAAATTTGGAACTTAGTCTTTCAGATATAAAGCAAAATCCTTTTTTCGGTTCTATCAAGTATGAGGAAATAAGAACTGTCTGCTGTTCAAAATTCCCATACGCCATTCATTACTCAATTGATGAAATAAAAGGGATAGTAATTGTAACCTCAATATTTCATCTACACAGAAACCCATTCTGGGATAGTAAAGAGGAATAGCTGTAAGTACTTGTAGATAATCTCCTATAGTTAAATTTCTCAATAAAGCTAGTCACTCGCTTATATCTACAAGGGCTAGTGCACGTGTTTCAGGTGTTCATTCGCTAAGATGAATTGCCAATATTTTATAACATCATTTCCTTCGCCTTGGTTTCACTCACAAAACAATAAAAAACAAAAATGTTCGTGAGTGAAAACATAGCTATTGAAGAATAAACTTTTAATTGAAGGCGTAGATTAATTTGAGTATATTTGGATATGAATACAATGCAAATAGAGATACTTAATCCTAAAGCTGGCAAATTGTTGAGAAACCTTGAGGATCTTAATCTTATTGCCATTAGAAATACTTCGGAAGATGGCTTCTTGAAACTTGTAGATAAATTGAGAGACAAAGCAAAGAAAAACACCCCAACACTAGAAGAAATAACCAAAGAAGTAGAACTGGTAAGAACTAAAAGATATGCCAAAGCCAAATAGCAAGGTTATCATTGACACTAATATTTGGATAAGCTTTTTACTAACAAACGACTTTCTAAAACTAGACAGGATAATTGCCGACCAAAAGATCACACTTGTTTTTAGCTAAGGATTAATAGAAGAATTTATTGAAGTAACGCAAAGGCGTAAGTTTAAAAAGTACTTTGCAGAAGATGATGTGGAAAACCTATTACTTAAAATAAGAAACAGGGCTTTGTTTATTAATGTTACAAGTGTCTGTAATGCCTGTAGAGACCCTAAAGATAATTTCCTTCTTTCATTGGCCTTAGATGGTAAGGCTACACACCTTATTACGGGTGATAAAGATTTGCTTATACTTGGTAAATATGGAAAAACGGTAATTATAAATATTACAGATTATTTAAACCAAATACCACCTATCTAGTGCAGGATGGTCGAGTCATAGCGCATTACGAATGTGGGATAAAGTAAAAACTGTTTATAATTGATTGATTTATTTATAATAAAAAAGCCCTCACAGTTATTACTAATCTGCAAGGGCTTCTTTATTATTAACCAATAAAAACCTTATTGTGTCTTTACTTCCAGCTTATCGGAAGTGGTGGTTTTATCAAAATACTTTGCATATTTCTTCATTTCCATATCGCCCAAAGCCTTTCCATTAATGATAATCTTATTGTCTATCACTTCTACCTTCACATTGTTTCCAGACATCAGACCATCTGCTTTCAAGGCAGCAAGCAACGCATCTGTCTGCACTTCAGGGTTCTTCAAAGCAACACTTGTGGTGGTACTTTCCACGCTATCATGGTCTAGCACTTTTACCTCAATAGTCTTTAACATGCTGTGAGAAGGGGTAATATTCACCGTTGCCTTGTGCATTTGTGCCAATGTTGGCGCAATAACAAGCGATACGATACTCATCAATTTGATAAGGATATTCATCGATGGCCCAGAGGTATCCTTAAATGGATCTCCAACAGTATCACCCGTTACAGAGGCTTTGTGCGGCTCAGACTTTTTATAATACATCTCTCCATTTATCTCCACTCCTTTTTCAAAACTCTTCTTTGCATTATCCCAAGCCCCACCCGCATTATTCTGGAAGATGCCCATCAATACACCACTCACCGTTGCGCCAGCTAAGAATCCACCCAATGCTTCCGGACCTAAAATGAAACCCACCAACAAAGGAGAAATGATGGTAATGGCACCAGGCAATACCATCTTCCTTAAAGAAGCTTCGGTAGAGATGGCCACACATTTATCATATTCTGGTTTACCAGTACCTTCCATAATGCCCGGAATTGTTCTAAATTGACGGCGAACCTCTTCTACCATTGCCATCGCAGCCTCGCCAACCGCACGGATAGCCAACGAAGAAAATATAAACGGAATCATGCCGCCAATAAACAAGGAAGCCAAAACATCGGCCTTATAAATGTCAATATGTTGGTTATCGGGCATTGCCACGCCCACAAAAGCGGCAAACAAAGCCAAAGAAGTTAAGGCGGCAGAGGCAATGGCGAACCCTTTACCACTTGCGGCAGTTGTATTTCCTACAGCATCCAATATATCTGTCCTTTCACGCACTTCGTGAGGCAGTTCACTCATTTCGGCAATGCCACCGGCGTTGTCAGCAATTGGTCCAAAAGCATCTATTGCCAACTGCATCGCTGTGGTTGCCATCATTCCGGCAGCAGCAATGGCAACACCATACAACCCTGCACAAGCAAAAGAACCATAGATGCCAGCCGCCAAAACTAGTATTGGTAGAAAAGTACTTTCCATACCAACAGCAAGACCACCAATAATATTGGTGGCATGACCAGTGCCGGATTGACGGATGATACTTAAAACTGGACGTCGACCCATTGCAGTATAGTATTCGGTAATGATACTCATTAAAGTACCAACCGTTAATCCAACAGCGATAGCACCCAACACACCATTACGGGTAAAGGTGATTCCCCTCAACATCATAGTTTCTGGAAGGATATAATTTACGAGAAAATAGCAGGCAATGGCGGTAAGTATCATTGAACCCCAATTGCCCATATTCAAAGCCCTTTGAACATGGTGGGTTGTTGCGCCAACAGTATCGCTGATGCGTACAAAGAAAGTACCTATGATGGAAAGCAATATCCCGATGCCAGCAATAAGCATTGGTAATAATATAGGAGAAAGCCCATTAAATTTATCACCAGTGGCAATAGTTTCTTGTCCCAGAACCATTGTTGCCAATACGGTAGCCACATAACTGCCAAACAAATCGGCACCCATACCAGCTACGTCACCAACATTATCGCCCACATTATCAGCAATGGTAGCGGGGTTGCGAGGGTCATCTTCAGGAATACCTGCTTCTACC
>JANYEU010000409.1 GCA_025362915.1 Chitinophagaceae bacterium
TGTTTTTTTAACGCCGGAAGCAAAACCGTTTTATGGGGGCACTTATTTTCCGCCAATAAGGGCTTACAATAGGGCAAGTTGGAAGGAAGTATTGCTAAATGTGCATCAACTTTTTACCGAAAAAAGGAATGAAGTAGAAGCACAAGCAGAAAATTTGACCGTTCATTTGATAGATTCTAATGCTTTTGGGGCAACAAAAGCCGTTGGAAATAATGAAAAGGAGCTTTATACACAAGAAAACTTGCATTTGATTGCTGATAATTTGTTGAAACAAGCTGATAAGGTTAATGGAGGATTTGGCAATGCTCCCAAGTTTCCGCAAACATTTTCTATTCAATATTTACTAAGACATTATCATTTTTCGAAGGATGAAAATGCGTTGAAACAGGCTGTATTAAGCCTCGATAAAATGATTTATGGAGGAATTTATGACCAATTGGGTGGAGGATTTGCACGATACAGTACAGATAGCGAATGGCTGGTGCCCCATTTTGAAAAGATGCTATACGATAATGCACTATTGGTTGGTGTGTTGGCAGAAGCTTCTCAGCTTACTAACAACCCTCTTTACGAGAAAACAATCCGACACACGTTGGCATTTATAGAAAGGGAATTGAGGGGTAAGGAGAGAGGTTTTTATAGTGCGCTCGATGCTGATAGTGAGGGAGTGGAAGGGAAATTTTATGTTTGGGATAAGCGAGAGATAGAAGAGATATTGGGCGATGAAAGTGATTTGTATTGTAGTTATTATGATGTTTCAAACCACGGCAATTGGGAAGAAGGAAACATTTTGAACGTTAAAGTGCCATTGGAAGAGTTTGCTAAAAGAAATAATCTTGATGAAATCAAATTTGAGGAACTATTAAGTAACTGTAATGGCAAATTGATGGATGCCAGGGATAAAAGAATAAGACCTGGCTTGGATGATAAGATTTTGTTGGGATGGAATGCCTTAATGATTACCGCTTATTGTAAGGCGTATGCCGCCACAGGAGAAGAATCTTTTAAGGCTACAGCAGAGGAAGCAATAAGTTTTATTGAAGAGAAGTTCAAGGATAACAACGGCGGATATTATCATACTTATAAAGCGGGTGTAGCTAAAGTTGATGCTTTTTTTGATGATTATGCTTACCTAATTCAGGCGTTTATACACCTACAAGAGATTTCTAGTAACCAAACTTATCTGGATAATGCAAAGGAACTGACTGAATTTGTAATTAAAAATTTTAAAGACTATGACAAACCATTCTTTTTTTACACTCATAAAGGACAAACGGATGTAATTGTTAGGAAAAAAGAGGTTTACGATGGTGCTGTGCCAGCTGGAAATTCAATAATGGCGTTTAACCTAATGTATTTGTCAGTAATCTTTGATAAAACAGAGTGGAAAGAAACTTCTTTGTATATGATAAAAGCCCTTGAAGCAGCGATTTTAAAGCATCCTGGCTCTTTTGGGAATTGGTGTCTTTCTGTTCAATTATATACACATGGGATGAAGGAAATTGTTGTAACAGGGCAAGAAATCTTAAAAGAGTTGGCTCAAATGTTAAAAAAGTACGTTCCGAATAAAATTTTGCAATCAACAACCTTGCAAGTGGAAAATTATCCTTTAATTGCATCGAAATTGGTCGAGGGGAGAACTTGGTTTTACTTGTGTGATAATTATTCTTGTACAAGTCCGATGTCTTCAATAGACGAATTTCTAAATTGGTTGTAGGTCATGTGGCTTTTTTATTTTCAAAATTAATGCTATTATTTTTGAATTTGTTTGCCAAACTCTGGGTTTACTATCGTTTTCGCAATTGTAATTAAAATATTTTTCTTATTTGTTTGGTATTTCGAACTTAAATATATATTTGCCACACAGTAATTGTTTTTTATGATAAAAAATTCGTTATTTCTAATACTAGTAGCTACACTCTTAACGGGGTTGGTTAGTTGTAAGAACAAATCTCAAGGTGGTATAATTAATGACGGACAAGTTCATGGGGTTTCACCAAACGCTAAACCTAGTATGTCCATGCCACTTGGTATGGTGTATGTTCCACCTGGAACTTTTCACATGGGACCAAGTGATGAAGACATAAATTATACATTTACCTCAAGAAACAGAGAAGTTTCTATCCCTGGCTTTTGGATGGATGCAACTGAATTGACTAATAACAAATACAGAGAGTTTGTTAATTGGGTTAGGGATTCAACAGTTGCTGTTATGTTGGGAGCGCCTTACTATGATACATCAGTTCATTGGAAGCAGGTTGCTAAAATAAAATACGAGGATCCTAAGGTGAAAGATCAGTTGGCTGGATCTGGTTACTTTATAAAAGTTGATGCTCAAGGAACAAAACCTTTTTTCAATCCAGAGAAATTGATATACTCATATCCTATAATAAAAAAGGATGAGGTTATAAAGAGAGAGAATAAGGAAGATTTCAAAAAGAACCCTTTAAAATATTTTGAAACGAGAAAAATTTCAGCGTATCCTGATACAACCGTTTGGATTAGAGATTTCTCTTATTCTTACAATGAACCAATGATGCAAAGGTATTTTGCACATCCATCATTTGGTAATTATCCAGTTGTTGGCGTAAATTGGAAGCAGGCTGTGGCTTTTTGTAATTGGAGAACAAAAAAATTAAATTTATATCTTGAGTCTAAAAAGATGGCAACTGAAAGCGACTTTAGACTTCCAAGCGAAGCTGAATGGGAGTATGCTGCGCGAGGTGGAAGAAGCAATTCAATGTATCCTTGGGGTAATTATTACTTAAGGAACAAGAAAGGATGTCTACTGGCCAATTTTAAACCAGGAAGAGGTAATTATGCTGAAGATGGAGGTTTATATACTGTTCGTGTAGATTCGTACTGGCCTAATGGTTATGGTTTGTATAATATGGCTGGTAATGTTTCAGAGTGGACTAATTCCTATTTTAATGAAGGTGCTTATAATTTCCTTCATGATTTGAGTCCAGATTTACGATATGAAGCTAATGAATCTGATCCTCCAAGAATGAAAAGAAAAGTAGTAAGAGGCGGTAGTTGGAAAGATGTTGGTTATTATCTTCAAACTAGCACAAGGAATTATGAATATCAAGATACTGCTAAATCTTATATTGGGTTTAGATGTGTAATTGATTTAGTACCAAGGAAATAATAAAATCTTAATTAAAAAAGTTTCTCTCAAAACAACAACAATAATTAAATTAACTAAGTAAAAAAGTAAAAAAATGGCAGCAGGACTTTCTCCGTTACAAAGCAGATTATTAAACATTTTCGTATGTGTTGGTGCAGCAATCGTTATTATTGGGGCATTATTTAAAATTGAACACTATCCAGCAGCTGATATTACTTTGCCTATAGGTCTAGGTACTGAAGCCTTAATATTCTTGGTATATGCTATTCTCCCTCCTCCTGATGCTGGTCATTCTGTTGCTCCAGTTGAACAAGTTAAGGGTAATACTGCACTTAAGACGATGGAAAAAATGCTTCAAGAGGCTGATATTACTCCTACCAATTTAGCTAAGTTGGGTGATAGTTTCAAAAAATTAGGTGGTACCGTGTCAAATATGGGAGAAATTGGTGATGTAGTTAAATCTACTGCTGACTTCAGTGCGAAGACAAAGGCAGCTGGAGATTCTTTATCAGCAATTACTACTGTTGTTAATCAAGCGAGTGCTTCTTTCTCTTCTTTAAGTGGTGCAGCTGAGTCTACCAAGCAATTCCATACTCAAGTACAAACGTTGACTAAAAATCTAGCTTCTATTAATACAATATATGAACTAGAGTTACAAGAAAGTAATAACCATTTGAAATCGATTAACTCATTCTATGGTAAATTAGAACAAGTAGCTGCAACCATGCAGGGTACTGCTGCTGATGCAGTGAAAGCAAAAGAACAAATTTCTGCTTTGGCTAATAATTTAAGCAAATTAAATCAAGTGTATGGCAATATGCTTACTGCAATGCAAGGGCGTGCTTAATTTTGTTACAGCAATTGATTTATTAAACTACTAAATAATTAAATTTTTATGTCATTACCCAAAGAGCCGCGGCAGAAAATGATAAATGTGATGTACTTGGTGTTGACAGCTTTGTTGGCACTGAATGTATCGTCAGAAATTTTGAATGCTTTTAAAACTGTTAATAAAAGTTTAGAAAATTCAAATGGTGCCATTGACGGAAAAAATAAAACACTTTTTGACTCGTTCAAAGATTTATTAAATAAGCCAGAAACAAGAGATTCAGCAGCAGTTTGGGCTCCGAAAGCTAAAAAGGCTCAAGAACTTGCTGATGATGTTACGGCATATCTGGAAAGTTACAAGATGAAGTTGAAGCAGGCTGGTAAACTTGTAATTGATAAAGATGGTAAAGAACAATTTAATTTAGACAATCTAGATGCATCTACAAGAATATTTGTAGAAGGTGAGGGTAAGAAGAATGGTGAAGAGCTATTACAAAAGCTTACAGATTATAAGGCGCAACTTTTGGGAATAGATCCAAAGATTGCACAAGAATTGGAAGCTTCTCTCCCTCTTGATTTATCCATACCAGAATCAAAAAGTGAATTAGGAAAAAAAGATTGGGCTTACTCTTATTTTCATATGACTCCAATAATCGCTTCAATAACTATTTTAAGTAAGTTTCAAAATGACGTAAAAAATAGCGAAGCTCAAGTAGTTGAGTATTGCCATAAGCAAATTGGCGCTGTTAAAATAGTGTATGATAAATTTCAGGCTATTGCTAGTCAAAGTTCAGAATATCTTATGCCAGGACAAGAATTGACAATAACTGGTGGAGTTGGTGCATTCAGTAGTGCGGCACAACCTAGCGTTAATGTAGATGGTTCTTCTGTCCCTCTTGGACCCGATGGGACAGCTTTATATAAGACAACTGTAGGTGGACCTGGCTCTTATTCCAAAAAAGTTACTATCACATTTAAAAAACCTAATGGAGAAACGGGAACATTGGATAAAGAAATTAAATACACTGTAGGTTCTCCTACTGGGGCAAGTGTTAGTGCGGATGCCACAAAGATTTTCTATATTGGTCTTGATAATCCTATTACTGTTTCTGGAGGAACAAAAGGAGATGAGGCTACTCACGCTTCTATAGACAACGGAAGTTTATCTAAAACTGGTGCTGGGAAATATATGGTTAAGGTTAGTGGTGGAACGGCGGCAGTTGTTACTGTTACAGTAGATAATAAATCTACTCCATTCAATTTTAGGGTTAAGCCAATTCCTGATCCTGTTGCAATGGTTGGTCGTAGTAAGGGTGGTAAGTTATCTGCTAATGAATTTAAGTCACAACAAGGCTTAAGAGCAGATTTAGAAAACTTTATTTTCGAAGGTGTAAAGTATAATGTATTAAGTTATACTATTTATGCTACTGGTAAAGGGTTTACAGAAAATCCTGGTATTGCTCAAAATAGTGGAGCTGCTTTCAGTTCAGAAGCAAGAAGAATAATTGATAGATGCGTTAATGGCACAACTGTTACGTTTGACGATATTAAGGCTGTAGGACCTGATGGTAGAACTAGAAGCTTACCGTTAATTGGATTTAACTTAACAAACTAGATTTAGAATTATGAAGAATGTATTAATTGTTTTTGTATTGCTATCTGTTTTGGCGCAATCAGGCAACCTGTTTGCACAGAGTAAGAAGCGTACAGTTACTAGAAAGCCTGTAAGACGCACTACTACTAAACCTAGCCAGCCCGCAGCTACAGTGCCTGACAATACAACTCAGTCTGGAACGAAAGTTCAGTCTACTATTCCTTACGTTAGTGTTTCAAGTTCTAGCGGCAACGGAAGTGGCATTAATGATACTGTAAAGGTTTCATTAAGGAACGATAATATTATTGAGAAAAATTTAGTTAAGGACAGAAACCCTTTACAATATAAAAATATTCGTGAAGATGATGCTGTTTATAAGCAAAGAATTTGGAGGGAAATTGATACGCGTGAAAAGATTAATCTTCCTTTTAGGTATTCTTTGGTAGAAGATAATGGAAGTCAAAGGTTTATTTCTATATTAGTCAATGCGATTAAAGGTGGAGTTACTGCTTTTGATCCTTTAGATGATAGATTTACTACTGCTCTGACCACACAACAGGCATTGGGAGCATTGTCAACCGGTAAGCCTGATACAATCCCTGTTTCTGATTTAGATGGTAATGTTGTTAAGTATAATATAATGACAAAAGAGCCAAGTCTAGATTCTGTTTACAAGTTTTTAATTAAAGAAGAAGTTGTCTTTGATAAAGAATCATCTAGGTTGTATACAAGAATTCTTGGGATAGCTCCAGAAATGCCAATTACTTTATCTGACGGAACATCGTTGGGTACTATGCGGAAATTATTTTGGTTATATTATCCCGATTTGCGTCCTTTCCTTGCTAAATATGAAGTTTATAATCCAAAAAACTTCGGTGCGAGGATGAGTTGGGAAGATTTATTTGAAAGTAGAATGTTTAGTAGCTATATAACTAAAACTACGTTGGATAATCCGTTTGATCAATCCCTTAAAGAGAAATACGGAAAAAATACTTTGTTTGTTCTTTTGGAAGGTGAAGGTGTTAAAGAAAAGATTTTTAATTATGAGCAAAATCTTTGGTCTTATTAGGAAAACAGTTGAGGAAGTAATAATTTTAAATTTAAATTAATTTTTATGGCAGAGGTTAAAGTTGAAACAAAAGCTTTAAGTCAAACTAAAGGTGTACAACAACAGAAAAGTAGTAATCTAATTTCTTCAGTAGCTCCTGTTGCTTGTATTTTAATGGGATATCTTATTTGGAGATTTGTTATAGGAAGTTCTAGTAATTTTACAAAGCCTGATTTAAATGGAGGGTTCTGGCCCAATCATGAAGGTCCAATAGGCGGATTTTCTAAAATGTATTTGGGAGGTATTATTGTACCTATTTTAATAGGATGTTTTTTGACAGTATTAACTTTTGTTATTGAAAGATTATTGACTGTGACCAAGGCAGCTGGTTCTGGAAACATATCTGAGTTTATTAGAAAAGTGCAGTTCCATTTGGCAAATAAAGATGTTGATAAAGCTATTGCAGAATGCGACAAACAAAAAGGAGCTGTTGGAAACGTTATGAAGGGAGGACTTCATAAGTATAAGGAAATGATAACTAATAGTGAATTGACTACAGAACAAAAAATACTTAACATCCAAAAGGAAGTTGAAGAAGCTACCACGTTGGAGTTGCCTATGTTGGAAAAAAATCTTGTTTTTTTATCTACAATTGCTTCTGTTGCTACTTTATTAGGATTGCTTGGAACTGTTTTGGGTATGATTCGTTCTTTCTCGGCACTTGGTGATAGTGGTGGTGGTGAGGCTGCTCAAAAATTATCTCAAGGTATTTCTGAAGCTTTGTATAATACGGCATTAGGTATTGGCACATCTGCTGTATCTATAATAATGTACAACGTTTTTACTACGAGGATAGATTCAATTACTTACGGTATCGATGAATCTGGCTTTACATTAACTCAAAGTTTTGCATCAATGTACAAATAGTTTTTCTCTTATTTAATTTTATAGCATGTCTCGTCCAAAATTGCCTCGAAAAAGTACATCGATTGACATGACAGCAATGTGTGATGTAGCTTTTCTTTTATTGAGTTTTTTTATATTAACTACTAAATTCAAACCATCAGAGGCAATCACTGTTGTAACCCCTAGTTCTGTTGCTTCAAAGGTTGCACCTGATAAAGACATTGTATTAATAACTATTGATAAAAATGGAAAGGTTTTCCTATCTCTTGATGATGAATCAAAAAAGGAGTATATAGCAAATGTCTTAAATACTACAAAAAATTTAAAAATTGATAGTAAAGCATTTGCAAAATCAGCTTTTTTTGGTACTAGCTTTTCTCAATTAGCTTCCTTTTTAACTATACCTGAACCAGATAGAAAAGGAAATCTACTGCCAGGTATTCCTATTAAGGATAGTACAAATAATGAATTAGTGGAATGGCTTAAGATAATTAATGATTCATACCAAGGACAAAAAATAAATTTATTATTAAAGGGTGATAATCTAGCCAAATATCCTTCATTTAAAAGTGTACTTTTTGCTTTTAAAAAGAATGATTTTTTGAAATTTCAAATGGTTACAAATCCGGAGAGTGTACCTTTAGGATCTGATTTATCAAAAATGAATTTAAGTAAAGTTGATTTACCTAAATCTGAATAAATTATACTCAAGTAAACTTATAGGTTATGGCAGAAATGGATACTTCGAGTGGCGGTGGTCACAAGAAAGGTTCTGGAGTAAAAAAGGGTAAGAAATTATCTACCAGGATTGATTTAACTCCAATGGTGGATTTAGGTTTTTTGTTGATTACTTTTTTTATATTTACAACAACAATGAGTCAACCTACTGCATTTAAGTTAAACCTACCTAAAGAGTCTGATAAGCCGCAGGATGATACTAAGATTAAAAATTCTGGTGCATTAACTATTTTACTTGGGAAAGATGATAATATTTTTTATTATGAAGGAATATTAGATCCTGCTGGACAGAATTTCAAAAGTTCTACTTTTAAGACGATTAGAGATGAGATCATTCAAAAAAAGAAAAGCACTGCTGATAAGGATTTTTTTGTAGTAATAAAGCCTAACGATGAGTGTAATTACAAAAATGTGATTGATGTTTTAGATGAAATGGCTATTAACGTTGTAAAGAGGTATGCACTGGTTGATATTTCCGAAGGAGAAAATCAATTGGTTATGGCTACAGAGAAAGCAGGGATTAAATAATTTTAATTCAAATTACTAGATATTATGGAGGCGAATAAAATACTTTCTGCGGATATATTAGACATAATTTTTGACGGTAGGAATAAAGAATATGGTGCTTACGATAGTAGAAAATCTTATTCTAAAAGAATTACTATAGCTCTTCTCGGTACTATTGGTATATGTTTACTTGTATTTCTTATTATGTTTCTTGCAAATTCTTTTAAAAGTGAAAAGAAGGCTGAAATTATAGTTCAAGAAGTAAACTTAGAAGATTTAAAGAAGGATGAGAAGAAAGCTGAACCGCCACCCCCACCTCCGCCTCCAAAGCAAGAGCCGCCGAAAGTTGAAATTACTAAATTTACGCCTCCAAAAATTGTAAAGGATGAAGAGGTTAAAGAGCCACCTCCAGAAGTTACAAAAATGGAGGATACCAAGATTGGTACAACTAATCAAGAAGGAACAAAAGATGATGGTATTGTTGCTCCACCAGTAGAGAGTAAAGGAACTGGGGTTGTTGAGGCTCCAAAACAAGACGAAGATTACGATAAGGTTTTTACATCTGTTCAAATAGAAGCGCAATTTCCAGGTGGTCCTCCAGCTTGGAAAAAATATTTGGAAAGGAACCTAAATCAAAGTGTTCCTACTGATAATGGGGCACCTCCAGGTAAATACACTGTAGTCCTTAATTTTCAAGTTGATAAGAATGGTAATATAAGTGATATTCAAGCAGACCCTTCACCTTACGGAACAAGAGAGGAAGCCATTAGGGTAATTAAGAAAGGACCGCCTTGGAAACCAGCTGTGCAAAATGGGCATAATGTAGCTTATCGTGTTAAACAAGCTATTACTTTTGTTATTTCTGAGGAATAAAAATATAATTTCAATTTAGTGTAAAGGCTTTCTCAATTTGAGAAAGCTTTTTTATTTATTTTATAGCTAATATAATGCTGCTTTTTCAAGAGACTGATACAATTGTTGCAATATCTACTCCAAGCGGAATTGGAGCTATAAGCCTAATTAGAATATCAGGTGTTGATTCTTTAGGGATAGTTAATACATTGTTTCCATCAAAAAATCTCCTTAATGTAAAATCCCATACATTACATGTTGGACTTTTAAGAACAGAAAATGAGATTCTTGATGAGGTTGTGGTGGCAGTTTACAAAAATCCTAAATCCTATACTGGAGAAGATACCATAGAAATTAGTTGTCACGGTTCTACCTATATACAAGAAAGAATTATTGATACATTGGTTCAAAATGGTTGTCGATTAGCAAAACCAGGAGAATTTACTCAAAGAGCTTTTTTAAATGGAAAGCTTGACTTGACACAAGCAGAAGCTGTAGCTGATTTAATAGAAAGCAATACAGGAGCTAGTAAAAATGCTGCACTTAGAAATATTAGGGGAGGCTTTAAAACCGACCTCTCTGAATTAAGACAGAGATTGGTTTACATTTCTGCAATGATTGAACTGGAGTTGGATTTTGCAACTGAAGATGTAGAGTTTGTTGATAGGAGTACAATTATTAACTTAGTTTGTGATTTAATTAAATCTACCAATACGTTACTTAATTCTTTTAGATTAGGTAATGTGATTAAGAACGGTGTTCAGGTTGCAATTATTGGAAAGCCGAATACTGGCAAATCTACCTTATTAAATGCCCTTTTAAATGAGAATAGGGCAATCGTTTCCGATATAGCTGGTACAACCAGGGATACCATCGAGGAGGTATTAAATATAAATGGTGTTCTTTTTAGGTTAATTGATACAGCAGGTATTAGGGAGCATTCATCAGATATTATTGAAAACCTAGGTATAGAAAAGAGTTATGAGAAAATGAAGAACGCAGATTTGGTTCTTTATCTTTTTGATATTGTCCATTCTTCAATAGAAGAAATTGAACTTCGGATAAAAGATTTTAATAACCAAGGCATTAAGTTTCTTCTGGTTGGTAATAAAATGGATATAGGCAATTCTCAATTACAAGAATATCTGAATACTTTACCAAATAGTATTCTTATTTCAGCAAAGAATAATCTTAATTTGGATGCACTCAAAGAAAAGATTGTACAACTATCTGTTGACGGGAATATAGATACAGAATCAACAGTTGTAACGAATGTTAGACATCATGAAGCATTGAAGCAATTATCTATTGCATTAAATGAAGTACTGCAAGGTGTAGAAAATAATATTCCTGGAGACTTGTTGAGTCTGGATATTCGGCAGTGCCTTTATTATCTGGGACTAATTACTGGAGAGATAACCAACGAAGAGCAACTTGATCTTATTTTTAGTAAGTTCTGTATTGGTAAATAATATTTCTCACCTTAACCACCACATAACTCCATCCTACAAAACCTTTTATAGATAGCCTCGTAGTGCGGTACTATATTGCTTATATCAAAACTCAATGCATGATTATAAGCGGCCTCCTTCATTTTTTCCAGCCCGTCTTCATTTCCAAGTATAGAAACTGCAAATTCACTCATCGCAGCAACGTCGCCAACGTTAGCCATAAAACCCGTTACACCCTGAATGTTTATCTCGGGCAAACCGCCTGCATTGGTACTTATCACTATATTTCTGGCGGCCATTGCTTCCAAGGCGGCCAAGCCAAAGCTTTCATATTCGCTGGGCAATAAAAACAAATCGCTCACCACTAATATTTCTTCTATCTGTTCCTGTTTTCCCAAAAACCGGATGTCTTCCATTACCCCAAGTTCCCTTGCCAGTTCTTCCGTAGCAAATCTTTCAGGTCCGTCACCTACCATCAACAATTTAGCGGGCATGTGTTTCCTCACTTCACTAAATACCTTTATCACATCATTTACGCGCTTTACCTTTCTGAAGTTACTTGCATGTACCAGTATTTTTTCGCCATTAGGGGCAATCACTTGCCTAAAGGCATCTATCGGTTTTTTATTAAATCGGCTAACGTCAACAAAGTTGGTTATGACTTCTATTGGTTTTACGATGGCAAAATTCTTAAAAGTCTCTTCCCTTAGGTTTTCGGAAACAGCTGTAATGGCATCGCTTTCATTAATAGAAAAGGTAACTACCGGCTCGTACGTTTTATCCTTGCCTACCAAAGTAATATCGGTGCCATGAAGTGTGGTTATTACGGGAATACTTCTCCCCGTTTTCTGTTTCACAATCTGTTTTGCCATGTAAGCAGCAGAAGCGTGTGGAATGGCATAATGTACATGAAGCAAATCAAGATCCTGATTCATAATTACATCCACCATCGTGCTGGCAAGCGCAATTTCGTACGGGGGATAATCGAATAGGGGATAGGTGGGTACGCGCACTTCATGATAATAAATATTTGTATTGAATACATTTAGTCTTACCGGTTGCTGATAGGTAATAAAATGTACCGAATGCCCTTTATCTGCCAATGCCTTTCCTAATTCTGTAGCCAATACACCACTTCCACCAAACGTAGGGTAACAAACAATTCCAATGCGCATAGATATTTCTTGTATGGATGAAAGATTGATTAAACCAGTAAAAACAGATAAATAACCATTTTGTTATTGTAATCTAAAACCTGTTGTCTCTACCGGATACCTAAATTAATAATTCCTATAGCCTCTAGGCAAACTATAGCTCTTGCTCTTCTGCTGCTTGGTACTTTTCCTTTGAATTGGTCTGTTTTCAAATTTTGCAATATCCAATTTCAAGGAAAATATATGTGTGTATAATGGATTAGACTGGTTAGCCAAACTTGTAAAACCATAATCTATTGTAACCACACCAACCTTAAAACCAGCACCCATACTTGGTTGATAAATCCATACTTTCTTCTGATTGGAAAGGTCGCCATCACTCAATGCCCGTTGGAAGTTTGAAATCCCTGCACGAAGAAATAAGCTTTTATTATAACTCAATTCCACGCCAACATTTGGGTCAATGTTTAGCCCGTTGGAACTTATCACCGTATTCTCCCTTCCATCAAAAGTAAGGTGCAGGTTTGCTTCGGCCAGCAAATCTAATTTTGTATTTAGCTTAAAGTTATATCCTCCGGCAAGCACTACATTAGGGGCAGTCATTTCACTACTTTTTGTAGGGATATCATTCTTAGTAAGGTATAATATTTCTTTTTCTTGGTCGCTAAAACTAAAACTCCAAGCCGTAAAGGTGGTGGTTACATCTTTTATGGTAGCGCCCAACCTAATATTCCCTTTACTTAATTGTGCACCGGCATCAAAACCAAAACCCCAGGCATTGGCAAATGTGCCCACACTTCTATATATTATTTTGGCAGTACCCCCCAAGCTAAGGTTGTACCCATGAAAATCTTTTACCTTCTGTGCATAGCTAAGCAGGAGCGCATTGTCGGCAGCAGAAAAGGTTGTTACATTATTATAATTGATGCTGCCATCGGGCTGAACCAGATAAAGTGTATTGGGAATGTCATCCACGCCGAAACGTATAAAAGTGATGCCGAAGGTTTTTTTACCATCCTTTGAAGGCAAGGCCAACGCACCAAATTCGTATTGACCAATGCCTGAAAAATAAGAAGCGTGCATCAAACTTAATTGAGGATTATCTTTTAC
>JANYEU010000427.1 GCA_025362915.1 Chitinophagaceae bacterium
AAAAGTGGATAAACCCATTGTTACCACCCATGGAACCATTTTTGCCTTCTGGAAAACATCGTTGGGGCCTACTCCTGCAAACATTAATGATTGGTTTTTTAGGCATAGCAATGGGCATAGTATCACCATTACGGGGCTTACGCCAAATGTGCCTTATCCTTTTGCATCGGCCTATAAAGGCAATGATACCGACCCTTTGGTGTGGAGTTCCATAACCACCATGTCGCCGGGAGATTAGGACTTTAGTTATGAGATATGAGTGATGGGAGATCAGGAATTACCAATATATGAATCAACTGGCGATTCCAGTTCTTCTCGATTCATGATATAAATAAAACAAAATACAATGAAAGAAATAGTAAAGATTGCACACCCACTGAGGGAAATTACACTGGAATATGACCGTAGCAAACCAGAACTACCATGTGAAAAAGAGATAGTGGCCATGTTATTGTTGAGGTATGATTATTTGTATGAAATTAAAAAAGATCAAGATAAACTATTGTATGAATTGCGCGAATTGGAAGATGAATTGGATGCAGAAGCTATCCGTTTTAAAATAACTGAAACAGACATACTTACCAAACATAAGGAAATATCGTTTTATGCTACAGATAAAAATAATGTAGAATTGATGGCTGAAGCAAAAGTGGGTTATCTAGATTTACTCAATAGGATTATGGAAGATCAGGAAACGATAATAACCCCTCTTCAGAAAAGAACGGTAGCCTTTGGAGCTGCCATGAGTGAGCTACATAAAAGGAATTATAGGGAGGATGGATTTGACGGGGTGGATGAAGAAGAATTTAGTAAAAAAGATGTGGAGGTTGCTGAACAGTGGGAGAATGGCACAATGGATTGTTTTAAATTTGAGGATGCAGATGAAGCACTGAAAGAGGAATGGCATAGTATAAATATTAGGCAAAAGGAGGCAAACATATTCGTAGACAAACATATTGCTTACAATGAACAATTGAAGATTACTTATGGCTTATCCGAAGAAATAAAAAGCATATTGACCAATTTTCAAGATAGGGAGGATGTTCTGAATTGTTCCATTTCTGAAAGCTATGCAAATGGAACTGGTGACTTAAAGAAGAGACCCTTTTATATTATCTCTCCCGAAGATCCAAGAATAAAAGCTGCAAAGCAAAACTATGGTGCAGGCATGGGGACTGAAGGGATTCCACAAATAACCTTTAATACTTCTGTTAAGGATGTAAGAAACCTAAATGCCAATGGCATTGTGGAGCAACTTGCACTTCTGCAGCACTTTCCCGCATTATTGGAAAAACTGGTATTTACTTGCTATGCCAATGTTGTAAAAGAAGACGGCACAATTTTGAAAATAGAGGAACTGAGAGGAGATCCGCTGGCAATGGAATGGTATAGTAAATTCAGAGCCCTGAAATGTAGTATGTTTTTCTTTGAAAGTAGGGATGTAAGGGCATATATTCAGATTGGAGATATGAAATTTGAAAAAGCGGATATACAACCTGATAGGGTTGGATTAACGGGAGATAACTTGCAAGAGGTTTGTCAGCGACTATATGACGCTTGCCATTTCTTTATGGTGTTTTGTCATAATACAGGGTTTGATCCAATTCCTTATATAGATTCCATCTTGGCAGAATCTGGATTGCCCATTCCTTTGGAAGAAGTGATAGCAGATTTTAATGAAGACCTTGCTAGTGGCGATATAAAGATTACATCCACTCTTGTGTGATGGTATAAAAAGGGCGGATAAGCCAATCTTGAACACAACTTTTCTAAAGGCAGGAATATTAGGCACCTCGACAGAGAGGCCTTTTTCTGCCTCATATCTATATTTCTTTGCGCAATAGCCTTGTGAACTCAGCAGTTATTTTTTCTCATCTGCGAAACAACTCCCAGCCAAATATGATAAAAAAAAATATTAATTTAGCAAGATTCAATGCCAGTAAGGATTAGGAAAAAAAGGGCTGGATTATCCACACTGTGTTGAAATTTGAAGCATTGTTTTTTAGTTAGCTAGGAATAGTTTCGTTTTGCGTCTTAACAATTTGGTAACATAAATAATGCTGTTTATCATCACACAAAAATAAATCACCTCTTATGCCCACAAACTCATCAACTAAAGGGTTAAAATTTACCCGCCGCTTTACCAAAGATGGTACAAGCCCATTCGATTTGTTTGATTATGACTATAGGGATAGTGTAATCAAAAACCCATCGGGTGAAAAGGTTTTTGAAATGAACAATGTGGAAGTACCCAAACAATGGAGCCAGATTGCTACAGACATCCTTGCGCAAAAGTATTTCCGTAAGGCAGGTGTACCACAACCGGATGGTTCATTGGGCAGGGAAACCTCTGTGAAGCAAGTGGCACACAGAATGGCAAATTGTTGGCGGATGTGGGGTGAGCGTTACGATTATTTTGCTACAAAGAAAGATGGAGATGTATTTTATGAAGAACTCGTGTACAGCATCTTGAACCAAAGTTGTGTACCGAATAGTCCGCAATGGTTTAATACCGGTTTGCACGAGAGCTATGGCATTACTGGTAAGCCACAGGGGCATTATTTTGTTGACCCGAAAGATAGCCAGCTAAAAAAGTCGGAGAATGCTTACGAGCGACCTCAGCCTCATGCTTGTTTTATATTGAGTGTGAGTGATGATTTGGTGAATGATGGTGGCATTATGGACTTGTGGGTTCGCGAAGCAAGAATTTTTAAATATGGAAGTGGTGTGGGGACCAACTATTCACAAATACGTGGGGCAAACGAAAAACTAAGTGGTGGTGG
>JANYEU010000429.1 GCA_025362915.1 Chitinophagaceae bacterium
AACAGGAATAAAACAAAGGGTGAAAACAAGAAGCAGTATTAAAAAACAAAGCTGTATCCTTGCATAGGCAATAGCCCAAATTACAGTAAACAAATATTAAAATTAACACCAAAAGCTGTCAAGTAATTTCAGGAGGGGTCACCTTCACGTTTCTCACTCTTTGCCTCCTTGCCTATTCCCTCTTTCCCTATCTCTTAAAACTGCAAGTGCCTTACAGTTGCGCCATTGTTTATCAGTTGTTTTAAGGAATCCATACCTATCTTGATATGGCGTTCCACAAACTCTGTGGTTACTTTCTTATCGCTTTCCTCTGTTTTTACACCATCTGGTATCATCGGCGAATCACTTACCAACAACAAAGCTCCAGTAGGTATCTTGTTATAAAAACCTACTGTAAAAATGGTAGCCGTTTCCATGTCTATGGCATAAGCACGCACTTTGGTCAGGTATTCCTTAAACGCATCATCATGTTCCCAAACCCTACGGTTGGTAGTGTAAACAGTACCTGTCCAATAGTCAATATTATAATCACGGATGGTGGTAGAAATCGCTTTCTGTAAGGCAAAGGCTGGCATTGCAGGAACTTCTGGCGGGAAATAATCATTACTTGTCCCCTCTCCTCTTATAGCAGCAATCGGCAAAATCAGATCGCCTATCTTATTACGTTTCTTCAAGCCACCACATTTACCCAAAAACAATACAGCTTTAGGATGAATGGAACTTAATAAATCCATAACAGTAGCCGCACCAGGGCTACCCATGCCAAAATTTATAATGGTTATCCCGTCGGCAGTAGCACATTGAAACGAACGATCTCTCCCCACAACTGGCACATGATTCCACTCTGCAAAAAGTTCTACATACTTAATAAAATTGGTCAACAATATGTATTCACCAAAATTCTCCAAGGCCTCTCCGGTATATCTAGGCAACCAATTGTTTACAATCTCTTCTTTTGTCTTCATTAGTAAAATATTTATAATTAAATGACGTGTGCAATGCTTATTTTGCACATTTTTGTGCGTGAAAATAATCTTTTACTTTTATTAATGATAAAAATTAATTACCCCCAGTTCAATTTCAGGATAAAAGAAGAAGAAAATAAGGAAGTTATCTTCGATGAGGTACGTAAAGTTTGGGTGCGTTTAACACCCGAAGAATGGGTGCGGCAAAACTTGATCCAGTTCTTTTTACAGGAGTTAAAATACCCATCTTCCTTATTCAGCATTGAAAAAGAAATAAAGCTTGGCGATCTCCGCAAACGTTGCGATATCATCATATATAAGAATTCAATGCCTTGGATGATTATTGAGTGCAAAGAACCCAATGTACCCATCAATCAAATTACCCTGCAACAAATATTGCGTTATCATCAGGCATTGCCAGTGCCCTATCTCTGTCTTAGTAATGGTAATGAAGTTTATCTTTTTGAGAAAACAAATAACGCATTCAGGGAGATAATGGAATTCCCAATTTAGGATTAAAAGTCTATAGTCGATAGTCAAAAGTGAATAGCCGTAAGTCAAAAGAAAAGAGGTAGTCAGGGAGTATTATATTCCCATCTGCCTATTTCTACTATTCTCAAACTTTCGACTTATGACTATCGACTTTAAACTCATATCTAAATAGTCCTATTCCTTCAGTGCATCCTAAAACGCCGTATAACATTCTTTCCTTTGGTAATCATCATCAAACAGCAATGGCCAATCTTTCCCCTTGCTCAGCCCCCTTATCCAGCTATCCTTATCGCCTACATTCCAGCAAGTAATCCCATATTGTTGCTTTTTCGGCACACACTTTTTATATTGTTCCACCACAAAGGCAAACTTTCTTGCTTGTAATGTTTTCAAACTATCTGTATATACTAAAGCAGTATCTTTTCTGGTGTTCACGCTAATATCCAGTTCAGATATATGTTCACCGATAATTATACCATGATAGGGCATATAAACCCTTATATGCCGAACAACAGTATCCGATATTTGTAAAAATGTCAGTCAATTATTGTTTTAAGAGCAAATCACTTTAAGTATTTTTTAATATTCAACCGTTTGGGCATCCATAATCATTAAATTTGTGGCATAATCCTTTCAATAGGTTTTTGCTAAAACGCATATAAAGTCTATGGAACAAAATGTATATTATTATAGATTAATGGCAAAGAGGGGTTTCCAAAACAACCACTCAACTTGGGGCGCTACAATAACAAAGAAATGGTTGTTACTCATTTGTTGTGTTAACTTGGCATTGGTTGGAATCTGCCAGACACCTAAAAATGATACTACTAACCACGATACACCACAATCGCTTACATTAAAACAATGTATTGATTATGCATTGCAGCATCAGCCCACATTGCAACAATCACTACTGAATATTGCTGTTGCCAAGGCAACCACCAATATAAACAAGGCACAGATATACCCAAAAGTAAATGCGGCTGCCACATTTACACACTATTTGCAAATGCCCACTTCCTTTTCTAACACCACTAACCAACGCACACAAACAGGTGTGCAAAATACATTGGTGCCTAGCATCGGCGTTACGCAGGCATTGTTTAGTCCGAGTTTGATGTATGTATTAAAAACGGCACCATTACTGCAAAAAGAAGCAGAGCAATCTACCGATAGTGTTAAGATAGATTTGGTTTCTACAGTAAGTAAATCGTTTTACAACCTATTGCTTACGCTGCAACAAATAGATATATTGAAGGAAGATACGGTGCGTTTGTCACAAAATCTACGTGATTCTTACCACCAATATGTAGGCGGAATTGTAGATGAAACGGATTATGAGCAAGCAACGATTACCCTTAATAACTCCAATGCATCGTTGCGACAAGCCAATGAAAACGTGCAACCACAATATGCCACACTGAAACAACTGATTGGTTATCCATCACAAGCACAGTTTAATATCAATTATGATACAGCACAGATGATTAATGAGGTGGATATTGATACCACAACACCTTTGCAATATGATAAGCGCATAGAATTAAAACAATTACAAACGGTACAAAGCATCCAACACGAGTTGACGCATTATTACCACAATGCCGCATTGCCTACGGTTTCTGCCTTCTTTAATTATGTACCTGAGTTTGAAAACAACAGTTTTGCACAGCTGCCTGACAATGTATATCCTTATTCCAACATCGGGTTGACGGCTACGGTGCCCATCTTCACGGGGTTTGCAAGAACACAAAGCCTGCATCGATCTGAATTGCAAGAGAGAGAACTTTTGTGGGGAGTAAGTTCATTAAAAGCAAATATCTATACGCAATACACCACTGCATTAGCCAATTATAAGAGTAATCTATATAACTTACAAATGCTAGAAAAGAATGTGGCATTGGCAAAAAGGGTGTATTTTGTGGTTAATCTACAGTACAAACAAGGTATTGTGGCATACCTGAATGTGATTACAGCAGAATCGAATTTGATAACAGCAGAAACAGGTCGTATCAATGCGCTTTACCAAGTGTTATCCAGTAAGATTGATTTGGAAAAAGCAAGAGGGGAAATAAAGTATTAGTGGTTAGACCTCACCTAAATCCTCTCCAAAATAGAGGACTTTATACCCTGACTAAACGTAAATAGCTGTGGGTGTTTGCCCTTCTCTTTTGGAGAAGGGTTGGGATGAGGTCTAGGTTTAGACCTCACCTAAATCCTCACCAAAAGAGAGGACTTTATACCCAGACTAAATGTAAATTGCGGTGGGTGCTTGCCCTTCTCCTTTGGAGAAGGGTTGGGATGAGGTCTAAATGGATTTAGTAGTAAATAAACAAGATTAAAATATTTTCAATGAATAAATTATTAGTTGGAGTGGGGTTGATGGGGATAGTCTGTCTTTGTTCGTGCGAGCAAAAGGCACCACCACCTACGCCGCCTGTACCTGTAAACCTTATTAAAGTTTCTACACAACCTGTGTTGTATTATGATAAATATCCTGCTACCACACAGGCATTGAATCAGGTGAATTTATTGCCAGAAGTGCAGGGATACATCACGGCTATATATGTTCAAGATGGTGCTGAGGTAAAGAAAGGACAGAAGTTGTACGAGATAGATACCCGTTTGTATCAGTCATCCGTAGAAACTGCCCAAGCAAATTTGAAAGTAGCACAAGGAACTTATGATCAGGCAAAGCAAGATGCAGATAGATATACTTACCTAAATAACTACCATGCAGTGGCAAAACAACTGTATGATCATGCAATGATAACTATGCAGAATTCCAAGAATCAGGTAGGAGCTGCTGAGGAAGCCGTAAAGACTGCCAGAACAAACCTTAGCTATGCGGTGATTACTGCCCCCTTTGATGGAACGGTAGGATTTAGTCAGGTGAAGATGGGTAATATGGTATCGGTTGGTCAAACGGTATTAAATACAATATCCACCAATAACCCAATGGCCATAGACTTTTTGGTGAATGAGAAGCAACTGCAAAAGTTTGAAGGCTTCCAGAAGAATATGCAAGGAAACAATGATTCATTATTCACCATTGCATTACCAAGTGGTAGTATTTATCCTTTTCCAGGAAAGATATCGGTGATTGATCGTGCGGTGGATCCACAAACAGGGTCTATCAAAGTGCGTCTTATATTCCCAAATCCTAAGAATGAATTGAGAGTAGGAATGAGCTGTGTGTTGCAGGTGCGTAACTTAGAAAAGACTCCTCAAATGGTTATTCCAAGCAAAGCAATTGTGGAGCAAATGGGCGAATACTTTGTGTTTATCGCAAAAGATACTGTTTATAGTTCTGCTTCCGCTGACTCTGCCGATAAGAAAGTAGCCGATACGGTGGCAACTCCCAAGCTGACTGCCGTTCAACGGAAAGTTCAATTGGGACAAACCATTGGTGCTAATGTAATTGTACTAGGCGGGATAAATGTTGGCGACAAGATTTTAGTAGATGGTGTACAAGCCGTACATGATGGCTCGCAAATAGCAACAGGAAACAAAAAGCAAGGCAGCGGGGGCAAGAAGAGTGAGCTACAAGAGGGTAAAAAAGATAATTAACGAACTCATCGATACAATAAGGCTATGATAGCTAATACTTTTATAAAAAGGCCGGTTACCGCTATCGTTATCTCCATAGTATTAGTACTAACGGGTATCGTGTGCATTCTTAATTTGCCTATTGACCAATATCCAGACATCACGCCGCCCGTTGTGCAAGTGAATGCGCAATATACTGGTGCCGATGCCCAAACGGTGGAGCAGACGGTTGCCACTCCCATAGAAGGACAGGTGAACGGTACGCCGGGGATGGAGTATATGCAAAGCAATAGTACCAACAATGGATTGATGAACATGAATGTGACGTTCAACATCGGTACCGATATTGACATTGCTGCATTGGATGTTCAGAATAGGGTAAGCATCGCAACGCCATTGGTTCCTACGGTGGCAAGTCGCCTTGGAATAACAGTACGCGCCATCAATCCCAGTATGTTGATGATGGTTGCCATCTATGCCCCAAAGGATTCCCACGATATTACGTTTCTTGATAACTATACCAACATCTTCGTGCAAGATGCCTTGCTACGTGTGCCGGGTGTGGGAAGCATCAATCGATTTACGGATAACTTCAGTATGCGTATATGGATGAATCCTGACAAGATGGCTGCTTACAGTCTTACTCCACAGGATATAATTGCTGCGCTGAATACCCAAAATGTACAGGTTGCGGCAGGTTCGGCAGGTGTACCTCCACAGAAAAGTTCACAGACTTTTGAAATAGGTATCCTTGTAAATGGACGGTTGAGCAAGGTTTCTGAATTTGAAAAGGTAGTGGTAAAGAATGTGCCAGCAAAAGGGGAGTTGGTTTATTTAAAGGATGTGGCACGTGTCGAGTTAGGGAAGTTTACCTTCTCCAGTAATTCATTTGTGGATGGACACAGGGCTTCTTATTTGCAAATATATCAATCGCCTGGCAGCAATGCACTAAAAACGGCAGAAGGCGTTTATAAGGAATTAGCGCAGCTGAAACAATTCTTTCCTGCAGATTTGGCTTATAAAGTTCCTTTCGAAGCAGTTACTGTGGTGAAGGTTTCCATGTCCGATGTAGTAAATACCTTATTGATGACGTTGGGATTGGTGGCGATTGTTGTGTATCTGTTCCTACAAAACTTCCGTTCTACGCTTATTCCTATCTTGGCAATACCCGTATCCATCTTTGGTACGTTCTGCTTCTTCATCCCATTAGGGTTTACGATTAATACACTTACTATGTTTGGCTTTGTGCTAGCCATTGGTATTGTGGTGGATGATGCCATTATTGTGGTGGAAGCAGTGCAGCATTATATAGATAATGAGGGCATGTCTCCTAAGGAAGCAACTTATTATGCAATGAAAGATATCTCCGCTCCGGTGATAGCCATTGCATTTATATTGGCGGCCGTGTTTGTTCCGGTAGGCTTCATTCCGGGAATTGTAGGAAGATTATATCAACAGTTTGCCATCACCATTGCCATATCTGTATTGATATCTGCTTTTATAGCATTGTCACTGACACCGGCCTTGTGTACGCTTTTATTGAAACCTTCGAAGACGGACAAAGAAGCCAAGGGAATAAACAAATGGTTCTTCAAATTCAATAATTGGTTCGAAAGAATCACGCATGGATATACAGAAGGCGTAAAGAAAAGTATTGAGAAATCCAAGTATATTGTTGTCTTATTGATCTGTATTTGTGTAGGTGCTTTCTTTATGTTCCAACATAAATCAACGGGCTTTATCCCTTCGGAAGATGATGGTAATCTGTATGTCACGTTTCAATTGCCTGCGGCTTCTTCCACCAATCAATCAGTAAGTCTAATGACCAGATTGATGAAGGTTGTTGCTGAAACACCGGGCGTGGCACACTATGCAGCTTTGTCTGGGTTGAACGTTATCAACAATGCAACCAACTCCAATTGTGGTACCATCTACGTACAATTACAACCATGGGAAGACCGTGGCACAAGCAAGGAAAAAGTGCCGGGTATTATTAAGGAAATGGAGCAACGTATTAATGATGCGGGTATCAAAAACGCCAATGTGGAAGTGATACAGCCTTCACCTATTCCTGGTATTGGTGCAACAGTGGGATTCAACTTTCAGATAGAACAACGTAACACAAATGATGATGTACACGCATTTGAGAATGTGGTAAAGAGGTTTATTGCGGAAGCAAATAAGAACCCTGCCATCTCCAATGCGTATTCTTTTTATACGGCGCATACGCCAAGCTATAATCTTACAGTAGATAGGGAAAAATGCGAAAAGATGGGGGTAGATATTGGTGACGTATTTACCACGATACAGGCATTTATGGGTAGCTTATACGTCAATGATTTCACTACCTATAACCGTACATTCCATGTGGTAGTACAGGCGGATACTACTTTCCGTACAATGGTATCTGATATGGATAAATATTATGTACGTAACTCGGCGGGAACAATGCTTCCATTGGGTACATTAATAAGTTATAAACCTACTGAATCGGCACCATTGATTTCACATTTCAACATCTTCCGTTCTGCCGAAATAGATGGTGCATCTGGTGTTGGATATAGTAGCACCGACGCAATAGCAGCATTACAGGCCACTGCTGCCAAGGTATTACCACAAGGGTATGCAGTCGAGTTCTCTGGATTGAGTTACGAAGAAATAAAGGCAGGCTCTACCACCATCTATATATTCATATTCTCCATCACCTTCGTCTTCTTGTTCTTGGCGGCATTGTATGAGAGTTGGTCAGTGCCATTCTCTGTATTGCTGGCAGTGCCTATTGGCGTGTTTGGTGCCATCCTTACACTCCTATTCCTGCCTAGTCTCACAAATAATGTATATGCACAAATAGGATTGATTACATTAATTGGTCTTGCGGCAAAGAATGCAATCTTGATTGTAGAGTTCGCCAAAGTGCGGGTTGATAGGGGCGAGGAATTGATTAAATCTACGCTAGAAGCAGTAAGCCTTCGTTTACGCCCAATAGTAATGACTTCGCTGGCATTTATATTGGGAGTACTACCACTGGTACTCGCAACAGGTGCGGGTGCGGTTGCCCGTAGAACAATCGGGTTTACTGTCCTTGGTGGGATGTTGGCTGCAACTACGCTCGCCATATTCATTGTTCCAGTGTTGTTTGTAGTAATTACCAAAGTGTCTTATGGTAAAGAAAAGTTAGCTTGGTTAAAGGAGCATAATCAACAATTGATAGATAAAGCCAAGAAAATAGAGGAGCAGGATATTGATGCTGAATTAGAGTTTGAAATAGAAAAGTCCAGGGAGATACATAAACTTGATCAACAATGATTGCCAACACCTTTATAAAGAGACCTGTTACAGCAATTGTTGTATCCATCATATTGGTTATTTCTGGAGCAATATGTCTATTCAATCTTGCGGTAGATCAGTACCCCAATATTAGTCCGCCTTCTGTTTCTGTTTCAGGTCAATATACGGGTGCCGATGCGCAAACCGTAGAACAGTCTGTTACCATTCCCATCGAGGAGCAGATAAATGGCACACCCGGTATGGAGTATATGCAGAGCACCAATACCAATAATGGTAGCATGGGTGTGAATGTTACATTCGAGGTGGGAACCAATGTACATATTGCTGCCTTGAATGTACAGAACAGGGTGGGTATTGCAGCTCCGTCCTTACCATCTGTGGTGAGTAAACTTGGGCTGACTGTAAGAGCAAAGAATACGAGTATGCTGATGATGGTGGCTATCTATTCTCCCAAAGGATCTCACAATATTACCTTTCTGGATAACTATTCCAACATATTTATAGAAGATGCATTGCTTCGTGTGCCGGGCGTAGGTGATATTACTACCCGTACGGATAACTTTAGTATGCGGATATGGATGAATCCACAAAAGATGGCATCTTATGGTCTTACACCGCAAGATGTTACCAGTGCGTTAAGCAAACAAAACGAGTATCTGGCTGCGGGTTCAGTTGGTTCTGCACCACAACAATCCTCCCAATCCCACGAGTATAGTATCTTGGTAAATGGACAATTAAGTCAGGCCTCCGAGTTTGAAAAGGTTATTGTTAAATCAAATCCTGCCACTGGAGAATTGGTTTACCTAAAGGATGTTGCACGGGTAGAACTGGGCAAGTTTACTTTTTCCAGCAATTCATTTGTGGATGGCAAACGGGCTTCTTATATTCAGGTGTTCCAATCTCCCGGTAGCAATGCATTACAAACGGCACAGAATGTTTATGCTGCATTGGCAGAACTTAAAAAGGCTTTTCCTGCAGATGTAGATTATACCGTACCCTTTGAATCTGTTACCATTATTAAGGTTTCTATAGGTGAAGTGGTAAAGACTTTGTTTCAGGCGTTGGGGTTGGTAGCATTGGTGGTCTTGTTATTCCTGCAAAACTGGCGGTCAACATTGATTCCTATCCTCGCCATCCCTGTCTCCATCATGAGTACTTTTCTGTTGTTTATCCCGCTGGGATTCACCATAAATACACTTACCTTGTTTGGGTTGGTATTATCTATTGGTATTGTTGTAGACGATGCCATTATTGTGGTAGAGGCGGTGCAGCACTATATTGACACCTATAATATGTCTCCCCGGCAAGCTACCTATCATGCCATGAAGGAGATATCGGCACCCGTTATTGCAATAGCCTTGATATTGGCTGCTGTGTTTGTACCGGTTGGCTTTATCCCGGGTATTGTGGGTAGGCTCTATCAACAGTTTGCCATTACTATAGCCATCTCGGTTTTATTTTCTGCTTTTGTTGCCTTATCCCTCACACCTGCCTTATGCACGCTTTTATTGAGACATAGTCCAGATGAAAAGAAGTTGAATTGGATTGAAAAGTTTTTTCATCATTTCAATACTTGGTTTGATAGACTTACGCTGGGCTATGCACGAAATGTTGCCAAATGTATCAGGGGCGCAAGGTATATAGTCATCATCCTGGTTTGTATTTGTATAGGTACTGTTTATCTGTTTAAAACAAAACCATCGGGCTTTATACCGCCAGAAGATGAAGGTCGTTTGATTATAACCTATCAGTTGCCCGAAGCTTCTTCTACAACCCAATCAGTTGAATTTATGACCAAACTGATGAAGGTTGTAGGTTCTACACCGGGGGTAAAACACTTTGCAGCCTTGTCTGGATTGAATGTATTGAACGGCGGTAGTAACTCGAATAATGGAACTATCTTTTGCACACTAAACCCGTGGGATCAACGTAATGTTGACGAGCAAAAGTTACCCGGTATTATCGATGTGATTAAAAAAGGGGTGATGAAAGCCGGACTCAAGAATGGCAATGTGGTGGTGATTCCTCCAGCACCCATCAAGGGTATCGGGCAGGCAGCAGGGTTCAGTATGCAGATACAACAGGGTAATACCAGCGACGATGTGCATCAGTTTGAAACTGTAGTGAAGAAGTTTGTGGGTGCATTGAAGAAAGAACCAGCTACGTCTACTGCATTTAGTTATTATTCTGCACATACACCAACCTATAGTGTAACAGTTGAT
>JANYEU010000437.1 GCA_025362915.1 Chitinophagaceae bacterium
CAGGATTGTCAAGGATGAATGCAGGTTAAGAAAAAACAAATATCCGTACAAGATTTTTGCTATTTGTGCCGCTTTGCATAACTTTAGGGTCGAAAGAAAGCCCTTTAATTACCCTGTAATTAAACTGACATAAACTCTAATATACATCAACCCACGAAGAATATATATTCTCCAAATATATTCTCAAACAAGCGTATTATTGATTGGAGTGTAAAAGAAAACCTACTACTGGTATCTCCTATGAATAAAAACAATTAATCCATTTTATACTAAGTTTCAGTAATGACTTTTTCAAATAATAAAATGAATAATTTATTGTCATTTCACCTATTATTCTATATTTGATAGAAATAAGCGCTTTATTTGTGAAAATATACGTTTACAAATGATTAAAAGAAGTTTAACCCTACTCTCACTCCTCCTGTTATTAGTTTCCGCTTATGCACAAGATGTTCCTTTCAAAGGGCTTCGTAAAACAAACAGGCACCGTTGCTATACGGTAGAAATACAGAACAATTTCCTGAAGAAGCATCCAAATGCCGAAAGTCCAATTCAATTTGAAGCATGGCTTCAGGGCAAGATAGCCGATCGCAGAAGGGCATTGTCTGCCAAGGGAAGAAAAGAAACCTTTGGTACTGTTACGGAATATACCTTGCCGATTGTATTTCACATTATCCACAATGGAGAAGCCGTGGGTACTACTCCAAACGTAGATGCTTCTTTTATACAAGCGCAATTATTGCAGCTTAATAAGGACTATGCCAACCTATCGGGTAGCAGTTATTCTGTAGCATCCTCTACAGGTATTCAATTTGCTTTGGCAGCAAAAGATCCAATAGGGAAAACACTTGCAGAACCAGGCATAGATAGGGTAAACAGGATTACAAAGAAATGGGGTGCAGCTCCCTTTGAGTTTTCTACAACCGTAACAGATACCATTAAACCTGCTACTATCTGGGATCCTTATCGTTATGTAAACGTTTGGCTTTTGGAAGATGTAACAGACCAAGGAAGTAGCGGAATTTTGGGTATTGCTACTTTACCTACAAGTGCTACATTGGCTGGTTTGGACAGTGCAGAAACAGATACGGATGCTGGTGTGGTTATTAATTCAGGTACAGTAGGTAGTATTTTTAGTTCTGCCAGTTGTGGTTCTACAACAAACCCTTACACACTTGGTCGTACACTTACACATGAGTTAGGTCATTTCTTTGGATTAAGGCATATATGGGGAGATTCTACCTGTGCTACTGATTTTTGTGATGATACCCCAATTCATTATGATGCCAATTTTGGTAAACCCAAGCACCCAAAACCTAACAGTTGCGGCACTGCTGATGAAATGTTTGAAGATTACATGGATTACACTGATGATGATGTAATGAACACTTTTACAACAAACCAGGTAGAAAGAATGCAAACTGTAATGCTGAACAGTCCACGTAGGATGACTTTGGCTACTTCGAATGTGGCTACTGCAATGCCAGTAGGAAGCAATAAATTATCATTTGCCATTTGTAGTGGTGTATTGGATGTACCCGAAACCGGAAATGCAGGAACCACCCAACGTTACAAGGACGTGAATATTACCTTGAACGTAGAAAAAGTAGCTACTGCAAATACAACTGTTGTATTACAAACTTCTGGTTCTGCCAAGAGAGGTATTGACTATGAATTATTAACTGACACATTAAGTTTCTTAAAAAACGATGGCGCTAAAACAATTACACTACGTGTGTTTGACAACAATACAATTGATGGAGACAGAACAGTTACACTAAGCTACTCCATTGTTGGTAATGGCGTAGTTGCCGCACCAAATGGCCAATCACTAACCATTACCATACAAGATGATGATAGCAAGGTAATTGGAAATAATTCTGTAAACCTAATCAACGAGAACTTTGGAACAACAGGTGGTAGCATTCCTAAGGGTTGGACTACTGATAGTTCTTCTGGTAGCCCTAACTTCTTTGTAGTAAGTAGTACTGGAAACACCATTGGAACAGGACAGTGGGCTCATGTAACTAATAGTAACAAAAAGCCGCTGACCTATACCAAGAGTGCCACCAGTGATTACTACTCTGTATTATCAACCCCAATGGTTAGTGGTACTGCGTATAAATCGATAGATACTTTAAAGTTTAAGTACAAAGCAGGAGGATTTGCTTATAATTCTACCACAGGTACTGGTGCTTATGGTTCTGTGAATTATACACTTAATACACCTTTTGATTATAATTCAGCAGTATTTTTCAATGACTCTACTGGACTTACAGGTTCTGCACCTTATTATAAAAGCACGCAGTCGCCTGTATTGATAGCACCCAAGCTTTTATCTTCCAGCAATTTCTACATACATTTTATGTGGGAAACAAATACAAAGAGCGGTAGCAATCCTGGGCTTTGCTTGGATGATATAACGCTAAATGCAACACCTTATGCCATAGATACAGTGGTAGGTAAAAGCTACACATTGATTGTTCCTGCAAGTAGCACAAACCTTATAAGAAGTACAAACGATGATATCATTGCATCGGTAACAGCAGCTACTTCTACTATAAAGAATTTCGTAGCATCTGTTGCAGAAGCTGGTGCAAGCCAGGTTGGTTTCTTGGTGGGTACCAAGTCTTATCAGCGCAGCAAAAAAGTAATCACTTTCGATAATGGCACTGCCGATACCACAAGTACTTACACCACCACTTTGTATTATACTACCAACGAAGCCGCTGTTTGGTCAAGTTCATTAAAAAGTATCAGGGTATTACAATTAAAGAGTGGAACAACATTCGGCTCTGGAAAAATATCCTTGACTACAGCCAGCATCATTACACCAAGTTCTATTACAGATAAACGAACATCCGATGGTTATATAGCTGTAACCATCAGCAGTAAGGGATTGGGTTCTTTTGCGCTGATAGATAGTTCGGTTTCATTGCCAATATCTTGGAAATATGTTACCGGAAAGATTCAAAATAATGCTGCTGTATTGGTATGGCAATTACTTACACCTACACAAGGCATAAAATACACGGTGGAAAGAAGTGAGGATGGTATCAATTACACAACAGTTCAATCAGGATTGGAAGGAACTACCTTGACAGATGCTTCAATAGATGCGGGTAAGAATTATTTCTATCGTGTCATTGCAAATTCTCCTGATGGAAAGGTGTTGTACAGCAGTGTGATAAATGTTGTTTATTTCAGCTTGAATCATTCATTTACTGTTGCCCCTAATCCTTTCTCTAATGTTATATCTATTCAGAATAATGGTAGTGCAACAGGAAACACTTCTTTGGCCGTTTATGATGTAACAGGAAGAATGGTTTATACTAAATCTTTTGTAAGTCAGGCTGGAACCTCTACCATCAATACTGCCAATTGGATACCAGGTGTATATTTGGTCAAGATAAAGAGTACCGAATCGGCTATTACCTACAAGTTGATTAAGCGTTAATAAACTTAGATTTTATTTTTAGTCAAAGCAAGAGCCTGTTAGTACAACAGGCTCTTGCTATTTATAATTGAGAAGGTATTGTGTAAACGCTTGGTGCTTCTTTGAGTCTTTGTGTCTTCGTGGCAATTTTTAGAAAGCAAGGGATAACGTTTGCTAATGGGCGGGCTAAATCATTATCATCATTCAAATCATTAAATCATAATTATGAAAAGATTAGTTATTGCAATTTGTTTAATGCCTTTGGCAGCATTCGCCCAAAAAGTACCATTATGGAAACTGGAAAGGAAGAATAAGACAATAGAATGGCAGACGGTTAATGATACAGCTGCCATTGGCTTAAAAATAAACGCGAAGGGCACGCTGAATGTTAGTTATCTCTATCCAGAGAAAATGACCAAAAGCAATCAGTCAATAATACTAATGGATGAAGAACGGCAAGAAATCAGCAGGATTCCTTTACAGGAAAATAAGGCTACCATAAACATCCATCAACTATTTATTAAATCCAATAGAAAGCCTGTATTTCTATATTCTATCACCTTATCAAAAGACCTTGCCGTTGCACGCCGGGCAAGAGTTGGTACAGTGTTTATAGGAAAGATTAATTGGGAGAAATAGGATTTAAGTTAAAGTCTTTTGTCAATGCAAAGGGCAAAGCAGGTATCTACGTAAGGCAAACGAAGGTGTTAGTTAGCAAACGGGATTAGGCAAAAGCAGTTTACACTGACTTATAAGCATAAAAAAAGCCCTCTCCATGCGGAAAGGGCTTTTTCTTACAGAGGGAGTGGGAAGCTTTATCTACTGGCAGCCTCTTACTTTTATCACGTAAATCGGGAGAATGTTAATTGCCAGTAATCAACAAACTTTCGGGTTGAAAATAGTGTGAATATGGCCGACAATAAAGCACTATTCATACAAAAAGCCATATAATTGATCAAATAAGTGTGCTGTCTGACCTGACAGGGCATATAATTAATCAAATAAGTATGCTGTCTGACCTGACGGGGCATATAATTGATCAAATATGTACCCGATTATTGGCAATAAGTGAGATTTTGAGGGAAAATTGCCTTGCTTCAGTAGGCATTAAGGTGTCTGAATCAGGATTAGGGTGATTATGAGATTAATAGGATTATTACTCCGTATCTTAAATATCCTTCAATCATTCTAATCCTGGTCCAGCTAGGCAGGTCTTAGCATTTGCTGTTTGTGGATGTTAAGCGAAAGCCAGCCCAACCATTTCCAAAGACATACATTAACAATTCCGAAAAGATATAATGACATTAGTCAATCCCGCTTTTGGCAATAACCTGTACTTTGCACCCTCGTTTGGTAGTTGTCATTTATTTAACAGTTACAGTGCCACGTTAAAAGGCACTATAGGCAAACACCAACTATTAATTGCTAACTAAAAAGTTGTTTTATGGATAAGAAAGATGCAAAGTGGGAACAGGCACTGGAGTACCATGCCAGTGGAAGGCCGGGTAAGATAGAAGTGATACCAACCAAAGAAGCCAAGACGCAGCGCGACCTTAGCCTTGCCTACAGCCCTGGAGTGGCGGCGCCCTGTATGGAGATTTTTCATAACCCAGAAGATGTTTATAAATATACTGCCAAAGGAAACCTAGTGGCAGTGATAAGTAATGGCACGGCAGTATTGGGATTGGGTAATATAGGCCCTGAAGCGAGTAAGCCAGTGATGGAGGGAAAAGGTGTATTGTTTAAGATATTTGCTGATATAGATGTATTCGACATAGAAATAAACGAGAAAGACCCAGAGAAATTTGTTCAGATAGTAAAAGCCTTGGAGCCTACGTTTGGGGGTATCAACCTGGAAGATATCAAGAGTCCTGAATGTTTTTATATTGAAGAAAAACTAAAGGAGTTATGCAAGATTCCTATCATGCACGATGACCAGCATGGTACGGCCATCATCAGTGCTGCGGCGTTGTTGAATGCATTGGAAATACAGGGAAAGAAGATTGGGGAGGTACGAATCATCGTAAACGGTGCTGGTGCAGCGTCCATGTCTTGCTGCAAATTGTATGTGGCATTGGGCGCAAAGCCCGAAAACTTCCTGATGTTCGACAGTAAGGGTATCATACATGCGGGCAGGGAAGGGTTATCTGCCAACAAGTTGGCATTTGCTGCCAAGAGTGGCGATTGGACTTTTGAAGCCGCTTTTAAGGACGCAGACGTATTTATAGGATTGAGTGTACCCAACGTGGTAACTACTGAAATGCTGAAAACAATGGCGCCCAACCCGATTGTATTTGCCATGGCAAATCCCGACCCTGAAGTGACTTATGACATTGCTTTGGCAGCACGTAAAGATATAATAATGGCTACTGGACGGAGTGATTATCCTAACCAGGTAAATAACGTACTAGGCTTTCCCTATATATTTAGGGGTGCATTGGATGTAAGGGCTACCAAGATTAATGAAGAAATGAAATTGGCCGCTGTATTGGCTTTGGCAGAAATGGCCAAGTCGCCAGTGCCAGACTTGGTAAACATGGCGTATAACCAAAAGAATATTGTATTTGGAAGAGAATACATCATTCCAAAACCATTGGATCCCCGTTTGTTGAGTACGGTGGCACCTGCTGTTGCCAAGGCGGCAATTGATAGCGGTGTGGCACAGAAAATAATTGAAAACTGGGATGCCTACAAGCTAGAGCTGAACAAGCGTTTGGGTCTGGATAACCAACTACTTCGTGCCATCAGTAGCAAGGCAAGAAAAGAACCTAAGCGTCTGATATTTGCTGAAGCAGATAATGTGAAGATATTAAAGGCGGCTAGTATTGCTTATGATGAAGGGATTGCCTATCCTATATTATTAGGTGAAGAGAACAAGATAAGAAGGATTGCTGACGAGAATGATATTGATATAACTGACCTGCCAATTATTGATCCACGTTCTGAAAGCATGGATGCAAAAAGGGCAGAGTTTGGTGAGCTGTATTTTGCCAAGAGAAGTAGAAAGGGGGTTAATCAGTATGAAAGTGTGAAGATAATGAAGGATAGGAATCATTATGGTTGCATGATGCTGGAAACAGGAGAGGCGGACGCAATGATTAGTGGCCTTACCCGCAACTATGCAGATGCCATCAGGCCTGCATTGAACATTATAGGAACAGAGGATGGTGTGAAGAAGATAGCCGGTATGTATTTATTATTGACCAAGAAAGGGCCATTATTCTTGGCAGATACCACGGTAAACTTTAACCCTACTGCCGAAGAACTGGCAGACATAACGGTAATGGTGGCTCGCGAAGTCCGTAGCCTTAACATCACACCACGCATTGCCATGCTTAGTTATAGCAATTTTGGCAGCAGTAACAGCGATGAGGCAAACTTGGTGGCAAAAGCGACTAAGTTGGTAAAAGAAAATAACCCATCACTCATTATTGATGGTGAAATGCAAGCAAGCTTGGCTTTTAGTAATGATATTTTGAAGGATAATTATCCTTTCAGTGAATTAGTAGGGCACGAGGTAAATGTGCTGATATTCCCTAATCTTACTGCAGGCAACATCGCCTATAACCTAATGAAAGAAGTGGGCGGGGCAGATGCAATCGGCCCAATCCTGTTGGGTATGAAGAAGCCTGTGCATGTGCTACAGTTGGGTAGTACGGTAAGAAGCATTGTAAACATGGCATTGGTTGCTGTAGTTGATGCACAGTTAAAATGTAAGGCAGATATAGAACCAATAGTAAATGCCTCCGAATATTGGGGAAGGATGAAAAATAAGAAGTAAGGCAAAAGTTGATAGCGATAGTCAATAGTAATGGGCAGTTCTATCTATATTTGTTCTTAGATAGATTTAAATCACTTTTGACTTACGACTATCGACTTTTGACGTTCAACTAAAAAATAATGAAGTTATTCTCTCACTTAGGGGCTTATATGTTAATGCTGAAGGGCATGTTTAGCAAGCCCGAGAACTATAAGATGTATTGGAAAGAGTTCATGCACCAATGCGCAGAAATAGGGTTGGGTGCCTTACCAATTGTGGTTATCATCTCTTTATTCCTCGGTGCGGTTTCCACTGTGCAAACTGCTTATCAGTTAGTTAGCCCAATCATTCCAATGACCACTGTTGCCCAGATTGTGAGAGACAGTATGATTCTGGAATTGTCTCCAACTGTATTGAGTATTGTATTGGCAGGCGTTATCGGTAGCAAGATAGCAAGCGAATTAGGCAATATGCGTATCAGCGAACAGATAGATGCATTGGAGATTATGGGGATCAATCCAAAAAGCTATCTGATACTTCCAAAGATAGCTGCTGGTTTGTTGGTAATACCAGGATTGATAGTAATATCTGCATTTCTAGGTATATGGGGTGGTAAGATGGCAGGCGGCTTAAGCGGTATATTGGCACCAGATTTATACGACATAGGATTACGTCAAAACCTTAATGTTCATAACATCACGGTGGCCTGTTACAAGGCATATACATTTGCCTTCATCGTTAGTAGTATCCCTGCATATTATGGTTTCAATGTAAAAGGAGGGTCTCTCGAAATTGGTCGTGCTAGTACCAGTGCAGTGGTGGTTTCTTGTATATTGATATTGGTGGCAGATTATACTTTGGCAGCACTCTTGCTTTAAGTCAATAGTAAATAGTCGAAAGTCGTGAGTCGAAAGTAACGGGAATCGCAAGGTTAGGTCATTTTACTTTCAACTTTTTACTATCGACTAATAATTCACTTTGCAATTTTAACTTATTACACTTGAAATTTATAGTATTCCTAATTACACTTTTGTTGGTTGGTAACCATTTATTGGCAAATGATACAATCATTGTAAGAAAGGATGTCCGGTTGGATGTCCTTTCAGAAAAACAGGCAGAGATAAACAAACGTACCAGTATGATGACAAGCTCTGGATTATACAGGGGCTTTAGGATACAGGTTATCAGTACCACAAACAGAGATTTGGCAAATAAGGTAAAGTCTGATGTATTATCAAGGTTTACGGACGAGAAAGCTTATCTAACCTACAATTCCCCTTATTTCAAGGTAAGGATTGGTAACTTTATTACAAAGGATGAAGCTGAAAAGTTTCGTCAACAGCTCACCAAACTCTACCCACAAGGGGTCTATGTGGTAGAAGATGCGGTAGAATATACGATGAAAGTAGAGACTGACCCTGCACCGTAATTAGTTACAGGTTGCTAGTTACTGGTTACAAGTTTCAAGTAACTTTTAACCTGAAACCAGTAACCTCAAACTTTGATTAATTAGAAAAGATGCTATTACAAAAGATAAAACAACTCGCTGCTGACTATGCCCCTGAAAGTATTACTATCAGGAGGCACATCCACGCCAATCCTGAATTAAGCTACCAAGAATTTAATACAAGTCAATTTGTTCAGGATAAACTGACAGAAATAGGTATTCCCTTCGAAATAAAAGCAACTACGGGCATATTGGGATTGATAAAAGGAAAGAATCCAACTAGCCGCATCATTGCCTTGAGGGCAGATATGGATGCCTTACCCATTGACGAAGAAAATGATGTGCCTTATAAATCAAAGAACCAAGGAGTGATGCACGCTTGCGGTCACGATGTGCATACCACTGTTTTATTGGGCGCAGCCAAGATATTGAATGAAATAAAGGATGACTTTGAAGGAACAATAAAACTCATCTTTCAACCAGGTGAAGAACGAAATCCCGGTGGTGCAAGCTACATGATAAAGGAAGGCGTACTGGACAATCCCCGTCCACAAGGTATCATTGCCTTGCATGTAAACCCAAGTTTGGAAGCTGGAAAGTTAAGTTTTAGAAAAGGAAGGGTAATGGCCAGTGCCGATGAAATATATATAACCATCCGCAGTAAGGGTGGGCATGCTGCCGCCCCTCATTTAACAGCTGATACTATATCGATAGCTTCACAGATGATTGTCAGCCTTCAACAGATTATCAGCAGAAATTGCAATCCTCTTTCTCCGTCTGTGTTAAGTATTTGTAGCATCCAAGGCGGGCATACCACCAATGTAATTCCAAGTGAGGTGAAAATGATGGGTACATTCAGGGCAATGGATGAGGCTTGGCGTTTTAAGGCACATGAACTGATGGCCAAGCAGGCGGTTGGTTTGGTAGAAGCGATGGGTGCAGAAATAGATTTTAAAATAGATGTTGGCTACCCAACGGTTGATAATGACCCAGCATTTACAGAGGCGGCATGGCAACAGGCGGATGTTTATATGGGGAAAGATAACGTGGAAGAAACCGAGATACGCATGGGTGCAGAGGATTTTGGCTATTATACACAGGTAGTTCCCGGTTGTTTTTACCGTCTGGGTGTGCGCAATGAAGCACAAGGTATCATCCACAATGTACATACCCCTAAGTTCAATATTGATGAAAGTGCCATCGAAACAGGTATCGGTGTCATGGCATGGTTGGCTGCGACTATAGAGGTGTAATACTCCATAATCTTTGCGTCTTTTCTAGTCATAAAGTAACCTAAATAAAGAATGCTTCCCTATATGATATGGGGAAGCATTCTTTATTTATAAAATAGATTATTCCTTAAAACTTAAATACTGCCGATAGAGACACCCCGCTGCCTCTGCCCACGCTTGTGCCATAAATGTCGGCATATAAACCTGCCCAAATGGATGTGTTTTCATTTATTACCCTGCCAAAGTTGAAGGCGGCACGTACATAATTGAACGATTTGTTGTAATTGTAAAAATTTTGTGTTGGGTTTACGGCAGTGCTAAAAGAGTTTACACCACTGAGTGTGCCGCTTACTTTATAATAATCATCAATAGGTATACCTCCTGTAATGGTGGCAAAGATTTGGGTAGGACCTTGATCGTTGAAATATTGCCTTACACCAAATTCCATATCGTAATAGGGATTGCGGAAACCTCCTGTAGCCGAACCGGAGAAACCTAATTTAAGCTCGCCTCCTACCGATTGGTAACCAATGTTTGGAAATGGAGTGCCTTTGTTGGAATATAAAGGAACGATAAGGGAACCTGTAAGCGACACATGGTTGAGGGCATCAAAATCTGTGAAGAAATAACTAAGCCCAACGGTTGCATCGCCCAAGCCAGCGGCAATATATGTTTTAGGTGCGGCGGCGGTACCAGTGGTATTATTATCTACCTGAACAACAAATGGTACATTAAATAAGAAATTCCACCTGCGACTCAACCCGTAACCACCATACAAACTAAAGTAATGAGAACTGAAATTTCCATTTGGATAAGCATTATAGGCACTCTTGCTATCCCAATAACCCTTTGCATTGTAGTAATTGTAGCCAGGAATAAGCATCCAACGACCGTAACCTATTGGAAATCCAGCCTTAGAGGCTTGTAAGCTTGCAATGGTAATGATAACTAATAAAATAACTTTTTTCATTTGTAGTATTTAAAATTGTAAGGGTACCTAAAGCGGTATTTTCAATGTTTCTTTTATCCAATTATTTTCAAAAATATAGAATGATTCATCAATTCCCGATTCATTATCCGGGCAGCTATATATCTCGCGCTTATTACTTAGCACCTGATTGTAAAAGTTGTAGGCAGCCTGAGGTGGACTTATGCTGCTTTTCAGTGAAATTCCTATCAGGATGGGGCATTTTATCATGGGTGCAAAACTTAATGGATCGAAGTAATCCCAAGTTTTAAAAAAGTTATCCAATCCCATCCTGTTTGCTCCCAAATAACCTTTAAACGCATTGATAGGCCAAGGCACTTGCGATTTTACTTCGCCAATGGCAAAGATTGTTCGCATGTCCATTAGGCATGGTCTGTCCAGTATCACACCTTTAACCCGGTTGTCAAAAGCTGAAACGATGGCTGCGAGTGTAGCCCCTTGCCCCACACCCGTTAAAATTATTTTACCGGCATCCAGTTTCAAATCAGTATTCTTACAAATAAAATCCAACCCACGCAGGCAATCCATGTATTCTGCCCTATAGATATATGTTTCCTTACTGGTCAAGCCCTTCACCAAAAAGCTACTATAATCCAGCCTGCCCATATCTGCACTATTGCCAAATCCCCTTGCATCAATACTGAAAACAGCCATATCGTTCCTCGATTCTGGTGCGGCAGTGGTTGCATAATCTGGCAACCTGTACATGACAATATTTGCCTTGTGTTTTTTTGGAACGCTTAGCCAACCCCTGATGGCAACATTACCTATCGATTGAAATTCTATCAGGTAGATATCATTGTTTGTGGTAGAAATATCACCCCTACGGATGACCTTGTACGAAGGATTCAGGTTGGTGAGCTCGTTGCGGGCATTGTCCCAAAAGCTGGTAAAATCTAATGGGCGGATGCCCGTTGGCTTAATCTTATCCGGTTCTACAGCAAAAACATAATAAACAGCCTGGCTGTAATGATTGGTAACAATATTAAAAGTAATGGTATAAAAACCGGTTGGCAACTTGGCCACATCTATTTCAACATCTTTAGCATAGGTGCTTGTTGGTTTGATAAAGATGGCAATATCATCATGATAGGATTCCTGCCCTAAATCGTTGATTACTTTTACATTTATATTTCCTTTCTGATTATCCTGAATGTTATTCTTTAGTTTCAATATATAAGCCACCTTACTATCCGTTGGTCCATAAATGCCATTCTCCCTGTAACTTTTTATTTTGTAACTGATAGAAGTCTGGTCCTGTGCAAAAAGAGAAAGGGATGCAACGAATAAGGCGCAACACAAAACAGCACGTATAAACATGCTAGATAGTATAATGCCTTTATGTAACAGCGACTGTTGCATTCAAATAATAGATACGGTTATTATATATAACGAAATGAACATGGTAAAATTATGTTTGGGGATAAGTTTTTACTTAGTCGAAAGTTGATAGTCGATAGTCAAAAGTCAGGAGAACACTTGCATTCTTATACTTCTCCATAATTACTTTCGACTTTAAACTTTCGACTCTCGACTTTCTTTAAGATATTTCGAGTAATTAATCCCATACCTCAATTCAGTATAGGTATAACCACTCCCCAGGTGTTCCAACAAGATGGTTGCCCCATCAGACGCTGTGGTTTCTATTGCCTTTAGTATATCCATTACCTTTTCTTCGGGTATCAATTTGAAAACATCCACCTTGTTCAGTTTCACCATCTGTGCCAAATGACCTTCAACAGTGCTCACAGCAAAGTTTCTTTCCTTGGCAATCTCCGCCACACTCATCCCTTCATTAAAAAGCTTAGCAGTCTTAGCTTGTGTGCTGTCACTTTCCTCGCCCGTACTGCGTTCACGCTTGGGGGCTTTTTCTTGTATCTGGGATGATAGACCTTTTTCCTTTGAATAATCCTGTATCAATTCCAAAAACTGCTTTCCATACTTCCTGATCTTCACTTCGCCAAAGCCACTTATCTTCTTTAGGTCATCTAATGTTTGCGGTAGGTATTTTGCCAAATCTTCCAATGTAGTGCTACTCAACACATAATAGATAGGCACATTTTCCTCTTGCACAAACCTATCCCGCAGTTCCCGAAGGTCTTTGTACAATTGTGGATGCGGGCTATTGGGATTTTTATAAACCGATGCAGGACTAGATTTACCTACAGAACCAGCATGGGCATTCACATTCAGCACCGGTACTTTTAGTTCAGCCTTTTGCAACTGGTAGATGGTCATATCGAAACCATTGGTGCAGGTGGCAATCAGTTGTTGCTTGGTATACAACTCCGTATATAATGTTTGTAAATCTGCAAAGTATTCCTTGGCATAATTCCTACTATCCGTTACCGCAGGCGATGCAGGTATCAGCTCTACCAAATGTTGTAGATGCCCCAGAAAATACCCCGCAGCTTTTATCACCCTATCCTTTACGGCCGCTTCGTCAATGGTTTGGAAAAGTTGTTTTAACTGATTCTCGAATTTATTACCTACCTGTTCCAAAGCCGTTAATCGGTCTGCTATATTTTTTAACCAAGGCACGGTTTCTTCATTAAACGAAGTGCCATGTTCGTGCATCAATTTAAAAAGACTTTCTATGGTTGCAACTGATTTGGTAAAGTTGAATAGCTCAATAATTGTCTTCTCAACATACAATTGCTTGCTGAAAAACAGGTTGTTTTGCAGTGCATCTGCATTGCTCTTGCTTCTATCAAAAGCCAAAATCCGTTCATCAGTAAACAGGCTATTACCCGTAATATGGCTTTGCAATACCAAACCCTCCAGCGATGTACACCTACTCAATGCCACATAAACCTGACCGGGTGCAAAGGCACTTCCCGCATCAATCACCGCTTTTTCAAAAGTCAATCCCTGACTTTTATGAATGGTGATAGCCCATGCCAGCCGCAAAGGGAACTGGGTAAATGAACCTACCACTTCCTCTTCTATCT
>JANYEU010000453.1 GCA_025362915.1 Chitinophagaceae bacterium
CTGACGACCCGATGGAACTAACCATTGAACGTGCCATCGAATTGATTGCAGGAAAGAATCAGGCCGATGCACCGATAGGTACTTACGAGAACAAGCCGGTAACCAAAGGCAAGGGGCGTTTTGGTCCTTTCATTAAATGGACTGACTTATATATCAATATTCCCAAGGGATACAACTACGATTCATTAACGCAACAAGACATCAATGAACTGATAGAAAAGAAAATGGAAAAGGAAGCCAACCGTTTTATACAACAATGGCCTGCCGAAAAGATTACTATAGAAAACGGCCGTTGGGGCGCATTCATCCGCTTTGGCAAATTGATGTTGAAGCTTACCGGCAAACCTGAAGGTGGTAAATATACGGCTGAAGAAGCAGCTAATATTTCTTTGGAAGAAGTGAAGAAGATGATTGAACAACAAGTGCCAAATGCTTTTGCCAAGAAAATGGCGGCAGTAAAAACAATGAAATCCCCATCCAAAGCGGCTGCAGCAAAGAGAACAGTTACCACTAAGAAGAAGTTATAAATTTATACAAGTTACAGGTTTCCAGCAACCAGAAACCTGTAACTTGCAACCTATTTCTTTTTCTTTTTGCCAGGATTATATACGGCATCTGCCTTTTCAACAATATCCAGAAATTCTTTTTGAGAGAAGCTACTTGGTTTTACAGCAGTCTGGGCTAATTGCAGAACAGATTCAAATCCAAACCCAGTAATATATTTAGAACCACGTAAAATTGAACCAAACATAGCGATAGAAGTGGCAAACCGATAAACAGAATCAACAGTCATCAAGTCTTTTGGAACATAGGGTATTGCAAAGGATTGATTTATCAATTCCCTATTCTTTGGTCTTTTATATTGTAGGTTTAAGGAAGCAAAGTTCAGGTTATCCCCAATGGTTTTATTGGTAGGGTTAATCTCAAAAATAGCCATGAGGCTATGCCCGCTCCCCACTTCTCCTCCTTGAATTTTATTAGAAGGATTTGTAATGACATCAATAGGATTGTCAAACCCAATCAACCGATATTTATTTACATACATTGGATTGAATACAATATTCACATACGCATCCTCAGCCACATTGTACAGTGTCTTTGTAAACTCGGTTACCAATACCTTTTCTGCTTCGTTTACATCATCAATATAAGCATAGTTACCATTGCCCTGCTTGGCCAATGTTTCCAGTTTACTATCCTTAAAGTTGCCCATACCAACCCCCAAACAAGTAAGACTAATGCCAGTCTGCCGCTGCGAAACAATCAAATCCTCCAGTTCTTGGTCACTACTTTGTCCCACATTAAAGTCTCCATCTGTAGCAAGTATAACCCTGTTGTTCGATTCTTTACTAAAGTTAGCCTTCACCAAAGAGTATGCTAACCTGATGGCACCATTGCCCGGTGTATCACCATCTGCGGTCAGTGCGTCTATCACACCCATTATTGTTTGCTTCTCCGCTCCACTGGTAGGTTTCAATGCCACACGAACCCCGCCCCCATAGGTAACAATGGATATTCTGTCTTGTACCCTAAGGTTATTAACAAGTAATCTAAATGCTGCTTGCAACAGCGGCAACCTATCTGCCTGATCCATAGAGCCAGATACGTCAATTAAAAAGACAAGATTACTTGGTGGTACACTATCCAGACTTAGTTTTGGGGCTTGAAGATTAACAAATAGTAACTGGTTGTTATTATTCCAAGGACAATTGGTAATCACAGAGTTAGAAATAAATTGTTGAGAAGATTTCTGCTGGACGCTTACTTCTGGTTGCAGGTTAAAGTAGTTAAGCATCTGTTCTATCCGTACAGCCTCGGTAGGCACTCTAAACTTATTGTAAATGAAGCGCCGGATATGACTGTAAGATGCCCTGTCTATATTGAGTGCGAAGCCTGTTTCAGGATTCTCATTTGCCGAGATAAACCTGTTCTCGTATAGATTATTATAAGTTTCCCCTATCTCAGTACCAATGATGGCTTCCTTTGCCATATCAAGGTTTTTTGTCAATGATACCAATCTGTTCTTTACCTCCATTGACCTACCCTGTTGCATGGTAAGCGTTAATTTCTGAAAGTCCTTGGTTGGAATAGGAGCTTTATAGGTTTCATAGCCATCCATTATCAAGGTTATTGTATCAACGGCCTTTGGAGTTGGAATACCAAAGCGTCCATCATCACTGGTGGCGTAATCAATCTTACCCTTAGATTGCAAATAAATCTTTACCCCATACAGTGGCGTACCCTTATCATCAACTACCTGTCCTCGTAGATAATATTGACTAAAACCCGATTGAGAAAAGAGAAGAACAATGAACAATAAAACAAAAGGTTTCATCATGTTGAAGAATTAGGGTTGAAAGGTAGTATTACGCTTACCACAAAGTAACAAAGAAAAGAAAATACAAAGAACACTATAATGCTACTTTAACTTTATGCCTTGTGTTTCCTTATGCAAACCTTTGTGTTCCTTGTGGTAAAAAAATAATACTTTTACAAAACTCCTTTAGTACTAGGCAGGTAATTGCTCAATGGATCACGCTTCACAGCCATCTTTATTGCTTTTGCAAAGGCTTTAAAAATAGCTTCTATCTTATGGTGTTCATTATCTCCTCTGCAATAGATATTCAGGTTGCACTTGGCAGCATCACTAAATGATTTAAAGAAGTGGAAGAACATTTCAGTCGGCATTTCTCCTATCTTCTCCCTCTTAAATTCGGCATCCCATACCAGCCAGTTCCTTCCGCCAAAGTCTATCAGCACTTTTGCTTCTGCTTCATCCATTGGCAATGCAAAACCATAACGCTCCATGCCACGCTTATCTGCCAATGCCTTTCCGAAGGCTTCTCCGAGTGCCAAACCCGTATCTTCAATGGTATGGTGTTCATCTATATGCAAATCACCCTTTGTTTCTATGGTTAAATCCATCTTGCCATGACGGGCTATCTGATCCAGCATGTGATCAAAGAACCCCAATCCGGTATCAATGGTTGCCTTACCACTTCCATCAAGGTTTAATGCTACTTTTATCTTGGTTTCGTTGGTATTACGTTCATGCACCACACTGCGCATACCAAGCTTCAGGAAGGTATATATTTCATTCCAATCACTGGTTTCCAATGCAATGGTAGGACGCAATGATTCTTCTTGTTCAGCAGTCAGCTTCAAACTTTGCACAGGCGAAGTAAGGTAAATCGCTTTAGCTCCAAGGTTCTTAGCCAACTGAATATCGCTCCATCTATCACCAATCACATAAGAATTAGTCAAATCAAAGTCTACATGATTCATTAGGTGACTAATCATTCCAGTACCTGGTTTGCGGGTATCTTTCCCATTGGCAGCAAAGGTTTCATCCACATGTACTTCGTCAAATACAAAACCTTCTCCTGCCAATGTGCGTAGCATCAGATTCTGTGCAGGGTAAAAAGTATCTGCAGGAAAGGATTCTGTACCCAATCCATCTTGATTAGTTACCATTACTTTATAAAAATTTAATTCCGCAGAAATTTTACCAAGTGCAGTGATACATCCCTTTACAAATGTTGTCTTATCTATGCTATCAACCTGAAAGTCTATAGGGGGTTCTTGAAGGATAACCCCATCCCTATCTACAAAAAGTATTCGTTTCATCTAATTTATAATTAAGGGTTTATTTGTTTTAATTAACCAAGAAAAATTAACCACAAAGAACACTAAGATTTCACAAAAGAACACAAGGTCTTGTTCACATTCTGCTGTAAAACCAAAACAACAGAAATACGTGTACCCTTTGTATTCTTTTTTCTTGTGTACTTTGTGGTTAATCTTTATTTAGTCACACTAGTGCTTCTTTCCGCCTTTGGCAAGTTTCACTTCGGCAGCAGTTATCGCCCCTGCCTTATTCCCAAAACTATTCCGTGCAAAAGTTAGTACGTCGGCTATCTCTTGATTGGATAAATAGGCATGTGATGCCATGTTATTGCTATAATATTCATCATCAATCGGAATCCTATCTGTCATACCCCCAAGCACTACCGATATAGTCTTTGCCTTATCGTTCAGCAATACCGTATTGCCTGCCAAAGGAGGGTTTATATGCGGTACGCCCCCTCCATCTGCCTGATGACAACTAAGGCACTCCTTTTGGTAAATTACACCGCCTCTAGCTATGGAAGCCGCTGGTGTATCCACTATCTTTTGCTTAGGTTTTTGTGTCTGATTCAAGGTGTATCCCACTACTAAAAGCGCAGTAGAAAGTAGTATCATTCCATTTCTCATTAGCTGATTAATTTATTCAAAACCAATATATTATCATTGATTTTTAATGTCCTGTATAGCTGATTTTAAAGATAGTACCTTTGTTATCATCACTTATATACAGCGAACCATCTGGTGCTTGTGCAAGGCCACACGGACGATGTTCGGCACTGCCTGTAGAAGTTACCACCTCTTTGCCTGAAAAACCATCCGCAAATAC
>JANYEU010000459.1 GCA_025362915.1 Chitinophagaceae bacterium
AAGGATGTTCCCCTACTTTCTTCTACAAACCGGAATATCAAGATGCTATCTTTTAATTCGGGAGGCCAATCGGTGGTACGCCACGACTGGATGATGAGTTTATTGGGTTCAATCCAGATATTCTGACCAAAGCAATAGCCATTATAAGCACTGAAAGATGAGCCAATCTTGTCATCGATAATAGCTGAAGATTCAGTAACAAGACTATGCTTGTCTGCATCGAGGTACAATTCAAACAATGCAGATGCTTTTCTATCGGCAAAGAAAATGACTTCATTGATTATTTTTAATTGCATTTCATTTTTTAGATAAGGAAATAAAACTAAGGAAAAGGCCGACTAAATGAAAAAAAATTATCTGCCCTCTCAAGCCACGTTATATTTGCAGCCTTTTATTAAATTTTGTTTTGATGGTGCATTATAATCGCTTTGTTTTAGATAATGGGTTACGCGTATTGGTTCATGAAGATAGCAGTACTCCGATGGCTGTGGTAAACTTGCTGTATGATGTTGGCGCAAGGGACGAGGATCCTAATAAAACGGGCTTTGCACACTTGTTTGAACACTTGATGTTTGGCGGAAGCACACATATTCCTGATTACGACGAGCCATTGCAAAGGGCAGGTGGTGAGAATAATGCTTACACCACAAATGATTTGACCAACTATTATTGCAGCCTTCCTGCCGAGAATATAGAAACGGCCTTTTGGCTGGAAAGTGACCGGATGCTTAGCCTTGCATTCAGCAAAAAAAGTTTGGAAGTACAACGCAAGGTTGTTTGCGAAGAGTTCAAGGAACATTACATCAATAAACCTTACGGCGATGTGTGGTTTAAGATGAGAGAGCTTGCCTTTACCACGCACCCCTACAAATGGATGACAATTGGTAAGGAACTGAGCCATATAGAAACAGCCACTATTGATGATGTGAAGGCATTTTTCTTTAAACATTACCGTCCTGCAAATGCAATACTCGTTGTTGCAGGAAATATAACCACCGAACAGGTAAAGCTTCTGGCAGAGAAATGGTTTGGGCCAATACCGATGGGTGAAAAGTACGAGCGTAACCTACCCTTAGAGCCTATACAAACCGCTCCTAAAAAAATGGAAGTAACTGCCGATGTTCCGCTTGATGCGCTGGTAAAAACCTGGCACATGGAAGGACGGTTGGATAAAGGCTATTATGTAGCTGACCTTATTACTGAGATACTGGGTGGCGGCGGTTCATCGCGTTTGTATCAAGCCTTGGTTAAAGAAAAGCAGTTGTTCTCCAGTCTGGATTGTTATCATTTTGGCAGCATAGATAAAGGATTGCTGGCTATAGAAGGCAAGCTTGTGAAGGGTGTAAAGATAGAAGATGCCGATGCAGCGGTGAATGAACAGTTGCTAAAAATACAGACGGATTTGATAGAGGACAGTGAGCTACAAAAGGTGAAGAATAAGACTGAAAGTGTTATAGCATTTGAGGATATGAGCATCATGAGCCGTGCCAGTAGCCTTGCCAACTATGAACTTTTGGGCGATGCCAACCTCATGAATACGGAATTGGAAAGATACCAATCAGTAACTGCAGAAGACATTAGAGAATACAGCCGTGTTATCTTTAATGAAAACAATAGCAACACGCTTTATTATCGGAGTAAGGATTAACAACCTTCAAAATAGAAGAATAATATACAGAATAAATACAGATGCTAAATAGAAAGAAGAGTCCCGCAATAATAGATTCAGTAGAATTAAACCTACAGCTTAAACCATATACAAAATTTACACTGGATAATGGTGTAGAGGTTTATAGTATCCATGCAGGAGCACAGGAAGTGGTTATGGTAGAGATGGTTTTTTCTGCTGGTAATTGGTACGAGGAAAAAAACATTATTGCTGCTACCACCAACTTTATGTTGAAGAATGGCACCACCCAAAAAAAGGCCTTTGCCATCAATGAACACTTTGATTTTCATGGAGCATACCTTAACAGAGGCTGTCAGAATGAAACTGCAACGGTTACGCTACATACATTAGGCAAGCATCTTCCTAAGTTGTTGCCCGTAATGGCAGAGATATTGACGGATAGTATTTTTCCGGAAGATGAATTGGCTATCTATAAACAGAACCAAAAGCAAAGGCTAACCGTAAACTTAAAAAAGTGCGACTTTGTTGCCCACAGGCTTATAGATGAGTACCTTTTTGGTGTAAATCATCCTTATGGCAAGTATTCATCGGCAGAGGATTATGATGCTATAACCACGGAAGATATGGTTGCTTTCTATAATCAATTCTATACCAATGGAAAGTGTATCATATTTACGGCCGGTATATTGCCAGCAGATATTCAAGAGCAACTAAACAACGCATTTGGTGGCCTGCCACTTAATAAGACTGCGTTGCCTTCCATAGTTCATCAAACAGTACCTACCGCCCAAAAGAAACACAACATAACCAATGATGTAAATGGTGTGCAGGGTGCTATTCGGTTGGCTCGCCCTTTTCCTAATAGGCATCACCCCGATTTCACCAAGGTTCAGGTGCTGAATAATCTTTTTGGAGGCTTTTTCGGATCAAGATTAATGAGTAATATACGAGAAGATAAGGGTTATACTTACGGAATACACTCTTATCTACAGAACCTTATTGAACAATCTGCCTGGATGGTCAGCACCGAAGCTGGCAAGGATGTATGTGCTGCCACCATTGCAGAAACGTATAAGGAAATGGCAAGGCTTAGGGATGAAACAATTGAAGAAACTGAACTTCACCTTGTGCGTAATTTTATGATGGGAAGCTTATTGTCTGATTTGGATGGACCATTCCAAACCATTGCCCGCTGGAAGAGTTATGTGTTGAATGGCTTGGATGAACAGTATTTTAATAAGGCAATCGAAACCATCCGTACGGTTAGTGCGGAAGAGTTGAAAGAATTAGCCAACAAATACCTCAATGAAGATGATTTTTACGAGTTGGTGGTTATATAGATTCTGCTGATTGATGAACGTCATATTAATTATTGGTAGCCCGCTGATACCTTCGCACCTAAATTATTTGTTATGAAAATTGCTGATATTAGAACTGATTATAAGCTTAAATCATTGGATGAAAAGGATGTTGCGCCAGATGCCATTAATCAATTCACCAACTGGTGGAATGAGGCATTGGACAGTAGTATCGATGAGGTTAATGCCATGACGCTGGCTACAGCATCAAAAGAAGGAATGCCATCTGCAAGGATAGTATTGCTGAAAGGATATACAGAAAGCGGGTTTGTATTCTTCACCAATTATAACAGCAAGAAAGGAAAGGATATTGCAGAAAACAATCATGCTACACTACTTTTCTTTTGGAAGAAACTCGAAAGACAGGTTAACATAAGTGGTATCATTGAAAAAATAAGCGACGAAGAAAGCGATGCATACTTTTATAGCCGCCCACTAGGAAGCCGTATTGGTGCATGGAGCTCTCCACAGAGTAAAGTGATAGACGACAGACAGGTGCTTGAGGACAATGCCGCAAAATACACCGAGCAATTTGGCAAAAACGTACCACGGCCACCGTATTGGGGAGGCTACATTGTAAAGCCTCAAAGGATTGAATTTTGGCAAGGAAGACCAAGTAGGTTGCACGACAGGATTTTGTATACACTTACAGATAAAGGAACATGGCAGATAGAAAGATTAGCCCCTTAGTTATAGAAATCTTATTTTTCAATACCAAAAGACATTTTTTTTACCTTAAATGCACCAAAGTGCCTAAGGGAACGCTATCCTAATTATATTGCCGACTTAATTTCAAACTTACCTTAATAAAAATATGAATTTTAGAATTTTTGCTTTTATAGTCCTTCTTTGCTTTTCTGCCTTGGCAAATGCTCAACAAGAACAAACATATATACATGAGGGAGAATATGGCTTCTCGGTTGGAGTGGGGCAATACTGGGGAGACTTAAATCCGAATTCAGTTAAAGACCATACCAAGTTTGCAGCGAGTATTTTTTATCTCAAGCAATTGAACAACTATATTAGCTTGAGGGCAAGTGGGCATTATTCCTATTTGGGCTATGCGGATAAGTATAGCAAAAATGTTTTCCAACATACACGTAACCTCAGTTTCGATACCGATGTTTGGGAAGTGAGTGTAAGTGGAAACTTCAATTTTTTTAAATTCTATCCCCAATTGCCAGAGTATCGCTTTACGCCTTATCTCAGTCTTGGGGTAGGTGCCATAAACTTTAATCCTTATGCCAATTTGGGTAGTAATAAAGTATATCTGCGTCAACTGGAAACCGAGGGGCAAACCCAACAATACAGTCCATTTGCCTTGGTTATTCCAATGGGTATGGGTATTAAATACAACATCAGTAATCATGTTAATATTTTTTCTGAGTTAATCTACCGCTTTACCTCTACTGGCTATCTGGATGATGTAAACGGTACCTATGCCGGAGCTGCTACCTTTACAAACCCAACAGCTCTACAGTTGCAGGATAGAAGTGGTATATATGGTACGCCAATTGGCGTAAAAGGTAGGCAGCGTGGTAATGGCAAGAACGATTCTTATGCCACATTCGAAATAGGTCTTTCCTTTAACCTTGAAGGATATAGTTGCCCTACTTATTAATATTCATCAGATTTTAAAAGTAAAAGAGCCACTGAAATTATTTTCTCAGTGGCTCTTTTACTTTATAGTATTATTAAAATTTACGCTTCCTCACTACCGTGAATACCTAATCCGGCAGTTTGTGCTTCAAATATTTTAGCACGTATCTTTCCTTCTATTTCATTGGCCAGTTCTGGGTTATCGCGTAGCAAACCCTTTACAGCATCCCTGCCTTGCCCTAGTTTGTTGGCTTCATAGCTAAACCAGCTTCCGCTTTTGTTTATAAAACCCAATTCTACGCCCATGTCTATTATTTCGCCCAGCTTACTGATTCCTTCACCAAACATGATATCAAATTCGGCCGACCTGAATGGTGGGGCAACCTTATTCTTTACCACTTTTACCTTTACATGATTTCCTATTGCCGCATCGCCATCTTTTATTTGTGCAGAGCGGCGGATATCAAGTCTGACAGATGCATAAAACTTCAATGCATTACCACCGGTAGTTGTTTCTGGATTACCAAACATCACCCCTATCTTTTCGCGAAGTTGATTGATAAATATACAGATGGTGTTTGTTTTATTGATGGTAGCGGTGAGTTTTCTAAGCGCCTGACTCATTAATCGTGCCTGCAATCCCATTTTGCTATCACCCATTTCTCCTTCCAATTCACTCTTTGGCACCAATGCTGCAACAGAATCTATCACCACTACATCCAATGCACCAGAAAGTATCAAACGGTCAGCTATTTCAAGAGCCTGTTCTCCATAATCTGGTTGGGAGATTAATAAATTGTCTACATCAACCCCCAATTTTTGAGCATACGAGCTATCAAACGCATGTTCTGCATCTATTATGGCACACATGCCTCCTTTTTTCTGTGCTTCAGCTATTATATGTATGGCCAATGTTGTTTTACCACTACTCTCTGGACCATAAATTTCCACAACCCTTCCTCTTGGTATTCCTCCAACCCCAAGTGCAGCATCCAAACCGATCGATCCTGTAGAAATAACCTCTATCGGATCCCTGCTTTTTTCGTTCATCAACATTACACTGCCCTTACCATAGTCCTTATCTATTTTGTCCATGGTAAGCTTCAGGGCTTTCATTTTTTCTGCATTCAACATATCTAGTAGTATTTATCCTTCAAAATTAACAATGTGCCGAAGGTAATTGAATTTACTTATTAACACTAAAATAATTAGTATGGCAGCTAAATAATTTTGTCTTTTATTGTTTGCCACAAATGTAAATGATAAAGTAGCAATGGTGTTATTAGGGCATGGTAAAGAGGTGTTTTTAATATGGCAAGAAAGTCAAAAGTTGAAAGTTATAAGAAACAAAGTGACAAAATGCACATTTGTAAACACTGGGAAAGTGAGGGTCTGGTATTTTAATATTCTAAGCATAGGAGGAACCAAATATGCCTATATTTCAGAATTATTCATTATTCTAAGCCATTAAGGCAAGTGCTTCATTAGGGAGTCGCTCATTTTTCTCTGTGTAAATAACGCCATATTACCCAGTGTTAAAAATAAACTGTATAAAAAATATCTCAGGGTTTATCGATTTATTTACAGAGAAATTTTTAGTGTCTTTTTTCCTCTAGAAATCATCTTGTAGTAGTTTGAATGATGCCAATGGTAGTATCCTTGATAAGTAGCAATACGGAAACATGATGAAATGATGATTAACGGGTTGATTAGTGTAAAATAGTTGATTTTATCAGCTGTAATGATGTTTTGGTTATGTAGATTTATATTAGCAAATGATATTTTAACCCTTCAAACTAATCAATTATGAAAAAAACGGCTACACTTACAACAGATGTCCAACGTTTATGGGAAAAATATAATTACGAAATTTTGGACACATCGAAGGAAGAAGAGTTTGATGATATTGTAAAGCTTGCCTCCCAAATTTGCAAGGTACCCATCTCACTTATATCCTTATTGGAAACAGGCAGGCAGTGGCACAATGCTGAAACTGGTGAAGATATGACTGAGAATGTGAAAGAATCTTCTTTCTGTGCGTGTACGTTGATGCAGGAAGAAGATATTTTTGAAATAGATGATGCAAGCAAGGATGCAAGATTTGCAAATAGTCCGTTGGTGATTGATGCACCCAATATCAGGTTTTATGCAGGTGTGCCGTTGGTAAGTAAAAATGGATTTAAATTAGGAACATTATGTGTACTTAATTCTGAGCCCCAACACCTTACCGATGAGCAATCTTTCGGTTTGAAGGTATTGGCAAAGCAAGTGATAAAATTGTTGGATCTGCGATTGACAAATAAGGAACTGAAGGTGCAAGAGTTAAAAATGAAACAACAATCTGAAATGCAAAACAGGATTATCTCCATCATTGCACACGATGTCCGTAGTCCGATGGCATCGTTAAAACAGATTATTGATTTTACAAAAAATGATATTCTTTCGGAAGAAGAATCGAAGGAACTGATGCTTATGGCAGAAACACATCTGGATGGAACACTAGATTTATTATCTGACCTATTGGAATGGGGAAGGATGCAGGTAACAAAAACCATTGGAGAAACCAGACCTGTAAATCTTTTTAAAATGATACAGGAAAGATTTTGTCAGGCGTATGCATCGGCGACCATAAAAAATAATGAGTTGATAAATTTGGTGGATAGGGAGCTTGTCTTAAACACTGACTCGAACGCCTTACAATTTATTATCAGGAACTTATTGGGAAATGCCATAAAGTTTACGGAAAATGGCAGCATTTCCATTTATGCCCAAAGAGAAGATGATAAAGTACTGATTTCTGTAAGCGATACAGGTATTGGTATGGATGATAGTGTAAAAAAAAACCTATTGACAGGAGATGGCAAACTTACCACGCTGGGTACCAAGAAAGAAAAAGGCAGCTGTTTGGGTTTATTGTTTACTAAAGATTTTATAGATATGTTAGGTGGCAAGCTAACCATAAAAAGTAATAAAACCAAAGGAACAACATTTTATATAGAACTAAAGGCATAGTGGGGTTTTTAGTGCAAGCATAAGCCTCTGGATTCTTCCAGGGGCTTTTTTTATTGGGGATAAATTGCTAACGTCTAATTAAAAACAAAGGCTGCAAGAGGGTATTACCGTCCTTGCAGCCTGTTTTAACGTATTATGCAATACGTACATTTTTAAAGCACTTCACTCAAAAAGATGAAGTGTAAGGTTTCTTCCAAATTTTAATTATCACCATTTATCTCCATAAGCTCTACATTGACATTACTTTAAGTGGGTCGCTCCAAGAACCTGGCCCTAAGGTGTTTCCAGCAGAAATTCTATAATAGCTCCCTGTTTCAGGTACCAATCCATCAATTATAGCCTTTGTCTTTGTAACAGGGTCGCCTTGGTTAAGCCAACCAGTT
>JANYEU010000014.1 GCA_025362915.1 Chitinophagaceae bacterium
AATGTGGCTTTGTTGCTTGAAAAAGAAGCTGCCAAAGGGATGAAAACAATGGCTTATTACCATAACTTTCAGCAAAGGGCTTTGAAAGTAAAGATGGATTTGATAAGCTTTTTGATTGAACAGAAAAGAGCAGGAAAAAGGCTGGCAGCTTATGGTGCGGCGGCAAAAGGAAATACGCTATTGAATTATTGTGGAGTAAAATCTGACTTGATTGATTTTGTGGTAGATGCTAACCCACACAAACAGAACAAATTTTTGCCGGCAAGTCATATTCCGGTAATGAATGAGGCTTATTTGAAAGCAGAAAAGCCAGATTTCGTAATCATACTACCTTGGAACTTAAAAGATGAGATAACCAAACAATTAGAATATATAGGAGAGTGGGGAGGTAGGTTTGTAATACCAATTCCTGGGGTGGAGATTCTTGGTTAACCGTTGACCGATTACCGTTATCGGCATTTTTTGCACTTAGGTTAACGGTTGACGGAAAGCGGTCAACAAAAAGTAAATACATGAAGAACGTATTAGTTACAGGTGCTACTGGTTTTATTGGCGATTATGTGGTGAAAGTACTCATAAACCAAGGGTATGCTGTAACCGCAACTTCCTTTTCATTGATAAAAGCAGCAGGAAAAGATTGGTTTAAGGAAGTAACTTATATTCCTTTAGATTTAAAATTGCTAGATGATACTGCCAATTATTACGAATACTTTAATAGTCCGGATATAGTAATTCATTTAGCATGGGAGGGGTTGCCCAATTATAAATCCTTGTTTCATTTTGAAGAGAATTTGCCAAGGCATTATAGTTTTTTGAAGAATTTGGTAATCAATGGCGCAACAGATATTACAGTAGTGGGTACTTGTTTTGAATATGGGATGCAGGATGGCGAACTAAAAGAAACGATGCCAGCTATACCAGACAACCCTTATGGATTGGCAAAGGATACGTTGAGAAAACAATTGGTGGAATTGAAGAAGTTCTATCCATTTTCCCTAAAATGGCCACGCCTATTTTATATGTATGGTGTGGGGCAAAACCCTAAATCCCTATTTTCGCAGCTTGACGTAGCAATTGATAGGGGAGATGCGGTTTTTAATATGAGTGGTGGGGAACAGATAAGGGATTTTTTGCATGTGGACGAAATTGCTAGTAATATAGTAACGATTGCGCTGCAAAAACAAATAGAAGGCATCATAAACTGTGGTAGCGGTATCCCTAAAGCGGTGAAGGATTTGGTAGAAGAATACTTGGTACGCCGCCATGAAAGCATACAATTAAACTTAGGTTTTTATCCTTACCCGGATTATGAACCGATGCGGTTTTGGGGTAATATTGAAAAATTAAATAAAATAAAAGGTAATGAGTAATCCTGTTCAGGAGTTTATTGAAGAAAGAAACGTACGAATAGCAAACAATGGTGCTAATACAGAACTAACAGATGCTGCCGCCGCTTTTAATGTGGCATCCAATAAGGCGCAGTATTCGTATAATTTCTCTTGGATGGGGCGTCCAATAATCCAATATCCACAAGATATGGTTGCGATGCAAGAACTTATTTGGGAGATAAAGCCCGATTTAATTATCGAAACAGGAATTGCTCATGGTGGGTCTTTGATTTATTATGCTTCCTTGTTGGAGTTGATAGGAGAGGGGGAAATACTGGGTATTGATATAGACATTCGTGAGCATAACAAAGCCGAAATAGAAAAGCACCCGATGTATAAGCGGATACACATGATAGAAGGGTCTTCTATAGATCAAGCTACGGTAGATAAGGTTGCTGCCTTTGCAGAAGGGAAGAAAAGAATTTTGGTTTGTTTAGATTCTAACCATACCCATGAACATGTATTGGCAGAATTGAATATGTATGCACCGTTTGTTACATTAGATTCTTATATAGTAGCTTTTGATACCATTGTAGAATATTTGCCAGAAGGATATTTTTCTCAATCAAGACCATGGGGCTTGGGCAATAACCCAAAAACATCTGTTGATGAATTTGTGGCAAACAATCCAAACTTTGTGATAGATAAGGGAATAGATAACAAAGTGCTTATAAGTGTTGCGCCTAGTGGATATTTAAAAAGGATTAAATAAGTTGAACAATAAAACAAATTAGGATGCCTTGGATTAGCTTTTGCATTTCAACCTTTAAGAGACCACAGTTTTTACTTACGCAACTAGACTATATAAGTAAGCAAAGCTTTAAGGATTTTGAAGTTGTTATTTCTGACAATGACCCAGAATGTAGTGCAAAAGATATTGTTGCAAAATTTGATTCAAGATTTAGATATTATTCTAATGATGGCAATATTGGAATGATTAATAGTTTCAATAAAAGCATTGAAAGGTCAACTGGAGATTATATATTGATGATAACAGATGATGATTTCTTTACTGATGAAAAAAAGCTGCAAAGCTTTTTCGAGATAAATCAACATTATCCTAATCAACCAATTTATATCAATTGTATAAGGAAAAATAAGAGTATCGGTCAGATTGAAGTAAGCGACGGCGAGAATTTTGTGTACGAATTACTCAATCCAGAAATAACTGAAGTTTTTCTATGGTCTGATTGCATTCTTAATAGTAAAGTTGTAAAGAGTATTGGAGGAATACCTGATTATGGAAGCCCGCATTTAGCAGATCATGCTTTACTGGCGTTATGCGGTAAGGATGGAGGCGTTTTCATAAATAATATTGCATCAGAAATAAACGTACATGAGCTAAATTACTCAAAAAAGAACCTTGATACGTATTATATCGGATGTGCTGGCTTTTATACATTGATAAACAAAGAGTTTTCAAATTCACAATTAAATAAAGACATTAATGCTTTGGATATGCATTTAAAAAATTGGATTATCAAATGCATTCTTTCTTTAAGAAGTTATTATTTGAAAAATAAAATGAAGGAAGATTTAAAACAACTAAATTTATTGAGTAAAAAAATTCTTGCACTTGATTTCATGAAAAAGCATTTGTCTGATTTCAAATCCGCTTATTTTAGTTTTAATATTCAAAATTTAAAAAAATATTTGAGTTACTATCTATTAGGTTAAAATTAAATCAAATAGACTCTAAACTATAAGAAGATTAAGATCCATATCATGATATGCCGCTTAAATTAAAATCATACAATGTCTATTCAAAATGACATAACTGTTGTTTATAATCTGTGGCTACCTTATGGTTTTGAACCATTTAAGGCTTTTATAGAGTCATACATAAAATATCCTGCTGGTTTTGAGCATAAACTAATTATCATAATAAAAGATGGTAAGAAAGAAGAATTGGAGGATTTGACTATCTATACTGAATTGCTTGCAAAGCATCAAATTAACTATCAATTTGTTTATTTTAATGGTGGGTATGATATTGATGCATATTTTTCGGTAGCTAATAAAATTGAATCTGAATACTTCTTCTTTTTAAATACTAATAGTGTATTATTGGCAGATAACTGGTTATTGAACATGTATAAGAATATATGTTTACCGAATGTAGGTGTATGTAGTGCCACAGGATCATGGATGAGTTATAGAAGTGCGGTCTTTGTTCAGAATAGCTGGAAATATGATTTAAGCCAATCGCTACAAGTTAATTTCAGTAAATATAAGTTACTGCTAAAAGCATTGTTTTATTATCCCTTTTTATTTGCTTCTTTTCCTAATTCACATATCCGCACTAATGGATTTATCATAAAAAGAAATTTGTTCCTTAAGATAAAACTCAAACCAATACAAACAAAAATACAAGCGTATATTTTTGAAAGTGGGCGCAAGGGTTTCTCTGATCAGGTACTTGACATGGGATTTGAAGTAAGAATGGTTGATAAAAACGGGAATAGTTTTATTCCAAAAAATTGGTCAAACGCCAATGTCTTTTGGTATGGAAACCAAGAAAATTTGATGATTGAAGATAACCAAACAGTTAAATATATTGAAGCGAGCGAAGAAGAGAAAAGACTATATTCTAAACTTGCCTGGGGTAAAACTCATTAATATCGCAACCTGCCTTTCAATAGGTGGTAAATAATTATTAGCTTATTAATTTTAAATGAACATAGCTTCTCCAAATAATCAATTTGCAATTATCTTACCTGTAAGAAATGGCGGGAAGTATGTGAAAGATGTGTTTGTAGTATTCTAAATCAAACTTTCGGCACTTTTAATTTTGTTGTTTTAGATAATAAATAAATATCTCTTTTGTCTTTTACTGGTGCTTTCTAGTTTACAACTAGGTCTCTTTTTTTTCAAATTGCACAACATTATTAAACAAATAATGTCATCAAAACAATACGTTTTGCTAAAAATTAAGATTAAATAAAAATCCACTATAACAACACTATTTTTGCTGCTTACAAAAAACGGTTCTGCATGAATCTTAAATCTATATTGGCAACTTCTTTTGCCAACAAAATATATAAGAAAATACAAAAAGACGCTTCGACTGCACTTGATACGCAGGATTTGATACTAAAGGAAATGATAGAAACAGGTAGAAAAACTGTTTTTGGTAAGGAGCATCATTTGGACGGGGTAAATGGGTATCAAGAATTTAAAAAAGCTGTGCCAGTAAGGGATTATGAGCAGATAAAGGGATATATTGCTCAAGTAAAAGAAGGAAAAGAAAATATATTGTGGAAGGGAAAGCCCATTTACTTAGCCAAAACCAGTGGTACGACAAGTGGAATAAAGTATATACCCATCTCCAAGGATTCGATAAGCAACCATATCAACAGTGCACGGAATGCCCTTCTTTGTTATCTGGCCGAAACGGGTAATAAGGAATTTGTAAATGGCAAGATGATTTTCTTGAGCGGTTCGCCAGAGTTGGAGAGGGTTGGCGGGATACCTACCGGAAGGCTTAGTGGTATAGTAAACCACCACATACCTAAGTACTTGCGCGGTAACCAATTGCCGAGTTTTGAAACAAATTGCATAGAAGATTGGGAAACAAAACTGGATAAAATTGTAGGGGAAACCATGTTGGAAGACATGACTCTTATAAGTGGAATTCCACCATGGGTACAAATGTATTTTGATAGGTTGCACCAGAAGAGTGGTAAAAAGGTGGGAGAATTATTCCCTAATTTTAACCTCATGGTACAAGGTGGTGTAAACGTTGAACCATACAAGGCAAAACTGTTTGAAAGTATAGGAAGAAAGGTGGATACGATAGAATTGTTTCCGGCAAGTGAGGGATTCTTTGCCTTTCAGGATAGCCAAACGGCAGATGGGTTATTGCTTAATACTAACAGTGGAATATTCTTTGAATTTGTTCCTGCCAATGAAATATATTCTGAGAGCCCAACGCGCCTAAGCCTTGGGGACGTGAAACTTGGTGAAAACTATGCACTTATCGTTAATAGCAATGCTGGTTTGTGGGGATATAATATAGGAGATACCGTAAAGTTTGTAAGCCTGAACCCTTATAGAATTATTGTTTCTGGTAGGATTAAACATTTCATTTCTGCTTTTGGGGAGCATGTTATTGGAGAAGAAGTAGAAAGTGCACTATTGGCAGCAGCTGATGAAGAAAACGTTAAGATAACAGAATTTACGGTTGCCCCCTACGTACAACAAGGAGAAGGCAAAAGTTACCATGAATGGTTTATAGAATTTGAGAATGAGCCATCCGATATTAATAGCTTTACAGAAAAAGTGGATGCCAACTTGAGAAAAAAGAATGTTTACTACGATGATTTAATAGGCGGTAACATATTACAGACGCTCCGAATAAACAAGATTAGAAAAAATGGTTTTATAGACTACATGAAGAGTATAGACAAACTTGGCGGACAGAATAAAGTACCCAGATTAAGTAATGACAGGGTACTTGCCGATGCATTAATACCATTTACAAGCCTAAATTAGAACATCTTTAGTTATATTGCACACCTCATGGTAAAACGCATCGCTATATTCGGCTCCACAGGTTCCATCGGCACGCAAGCATTGGACGTAATTGCCGCAAACCCAGACAAATTTTCTGCAGAGATATTGACTGCTTTCCATAATCATGAATTATTGATAGAACAATCCTTGAAATTCAACCCAAACTGTGTAGTTATCGGGGACGAAAGCAAGTATCTATTGGTAAAAGAAGCATTGGCTGGAACTCAAATAAAAGTGTTTGCAGGAGAAAAAGCATTAGAAGAAGTAGCAGCAATTGATTGTTACGACATGATGCTTGCTGCCATTGTAGGCTTTGCAGGGTTGAAACCAACACTTCAGGCAATTGAAATTGGCAAACCCATTGCCTTGGCAAACAAAGAAACCTTGGTTGTTGCCGGGGAATTGGTGATGCAGAAAGCCGTTGCAAAAAGAGTACCTATACTTCCAGTGGATAGTGAACATTCGGCCATATTTCAATGCCTTATTGGCGAAGGAAGAAATGTTGTTGAAAAAATAATATTAACGGCAAGTGGTGGTCCTTTCTTGGGAAGAAAGCCTAACTATCTGGTAAATGTAAAGAAAGAACATGCCTTGCAACATCCTAACTGGGAGATGGGTGCAAAGATTTCTATAGATTCTGCTACGTTGATGAACAAGGGATTGGAGATGATAGAAGCCAAGTGGCTTTTCAACCTGCACCCGGATCAGATACAAGTCATCATCCATCCACAAAGCATCATTCATAGCATGGTACAGTTTGCTGATGGAAGCATCAAATCACAGATGGGGCTGCCAGACATGAAATTGCCCATTCAGTATGCAATGGGCTTTCCGCAACGGATTGCAAACAGCTTTCCTCGTTACGACTTCAAGAAGCCACATACATTAACTTTTGAAGAGCCTGATTATAAAACTTTCAGGAATTTGTCGTTGGCAATTGATGCCTTGAACAAAGGCGGAAACTGGCCTTGCATATTAAATGCCGCTAATGAAATAGCGGTATATGCCTTCTTAAGAAACAGGATTGGCTTCTTGGATATGACCGCAGTAGTGGAGGAAACACTAAACAAGATACAGTTTATAGAAAAGCCCACTCTACAAGATTACTTTGATAGTGATGCCGCAGCACGTACATTTACCGCCTCGATAATAAGGATGTAATCCTTTTTTAGGTAGTGTAATCCCTAAACAAAATTATACATACGTATTGCTTGCAGAATTTAGAAAATAGAATATGACGTTATTAGCAATTGATTTTAGTACTGTAGCTGTAAAAGCAGGACAGTTTATCCTTTCTTTTTCCATTTTGGTAGTATTGCATGAGTTGGGGCACTTCATCCCCGCTAAATTATTTAAGTGCCGGGTAGATAAATTTTATCTATTCTTCAATCCCGGATTCAGTTTATTTAAGATAACAAAAGGGGAAACAGAATATGGTATCGGCTGGATTCCTTTTGGTGGCTTTGTTAAGATTGCTGGCATGATAGACGAAAGCATGGACAAGGAACAGATGAATCTGCCACCAAAAGACTATGAATTTAGGAGTAAGCCTGCGTGGCAACGCTTGATTATCATGACAGGAGGCGTTATTGTAAATGTAATACTGGCTATTGTAATTTTTATTGGTATCAGTGCCTATTGGGGAGATGAATATCTTCCTGCCAAGAATTTGAAATATGGTGTATACGCAGATAGCCTTGCCAAGAGTATAGGCGTGAGGGATGGTGATAATATACTGGCAATTGACAATAAGCCAATTGACAACTTTGGTACTATCACATCCGACATTATTTTGAATGATGCCAAAACATTACAAATTCAAAGAGGGTATGACACATTAACGATAAGCATCCCCACCACCCTTTTAAAGGAAATGGTAAAACAGAAAAAGAAGTCCGAACCCTTTGTGGATGCAAGGTTTCCTGTAGTGGTAGATTCAGTTTCTAAAAGTGCGGTGATAACAGAAGGGAAACTATATAAAGGTGATACCCTGATAGCACTAAACAATAACTACTTTACTTATTATAATGAGTTGGTAAGCCTTAGAGAAAAATACACTGACTCTATTGTAAATGTAAAAGTATTGCATGGCAAAGACACAGCCATAGTAAGATGCCTATTAAAGAATGGCCTGATTGGTTTTATACCGGTTAGCGCGCCAGCCATGTTTGGCACTGTGGTAAAGAAATATTCTTTTGCACAGGCAATTCCTGTAGGAATACATAGATGCGAGAAAACTTTAGATAACTATCTAACTGGTCTTAAGCAAATATTTACTGGTAAAGTAAATGCAAATGACAGTGTAGGAAGTGTAATAAGCATTGGTAATACTTTTCCTGGTGTATGGGATTGGGAAAGATTTTGGACACTTACAGGCATTTTCTCTATCATACTTGCCTTTATGAATATATTACCAATACCGGCTTTGGATGGTGGTCATGCATTATTTACCATTGTGGAAATGGTAACACGCAGAAAGCCGAGCGACAAGTTCATGGAGTATGCGCAGATAGTGGGAATGGTTATTCTGTTTAGCTTGATGGCTTATGCGTTAGGATTAGACTTTTGGAGATTATTGAAATAATAAGCAATTGAAAGTATGAAGTAGCAGGAGGGCTATCACAAATCAAATGTGATAGCCCTTTTACATTGGTTATTTCAATAAAGAAAAAATAGTTTACAATAAACACTCATGATAAGTTCTTCAACTCTTACTGTGTTGGCCCAGTATCAACAGAAGCCTCAATCACTGCTTGAATATTGGTGGGTACATTACTCAAGAAATTATAGCCCGTGGCGGCTTCTATGCTATCAACAGATACTCTATAATAATCCCATGTATGGGCATTTACACCTTGATTATTAGGCATATCTATCGCAATAACCCTAGTACTGGCTATGTGGTAAATAATTAGCCTTTGTAAAGGTGTTAATGAATAGTACTAGTTGGGCTGCGCTCCTTCCGATGCCAGCAAAGGCCAGTTTACATCAGGCTGGTGTGCTTCCTTAAATAATTGTTCCATTTGTTTAACCATTGCCGGGTATTTAGCTGCCACATTTGTATGTTCGGCAGGGTCTATCGCAAGATTGTAAAGTTCTATGGGGCTGTTTGGCAACACACTTACCTGTAGTTTGACCGCTTTCCAATCGCCCAATCTGATGGCCTGCTTTCCGCCCGACTCATGCAATTCCCAATATAAATATGGATGCTTTATTACCATGGAAGGTTTAAAAAGTGTAGGCAAGATGGATACCCCATCTGTTTGAGGAATGTTTTTATCATTTGCTACATTTAAAAAAGTGGGGAATAAATCCCACATGGCGGTTACATTAGTATTCACGGTTTTAGGTTTCACAGTTCCTTTCCAATACGCAATCAAAGGCTCACGAATCCCTCCTTCATATAAGTCTCTTTTAATGCCTTTCAGATTACCATTACTATTAAAATAGTCTGGATCGTTACCATCTTCACGATGAGGGCCATTATCGCTAGAAAAAAGAACAAGCGTATGCTCATCTAGTTTTTTATCTTTTAGCAAAGCCAATATCTCTCCTACGTATTTATCAAGTCTGCTCACCATAGCCGCATAAGCCGCGTGCGGGTAGGGTTCAAATGGTTTGTTGCCCTCTTTTTTGGGTTTGCCTTCGGTAGGCACCAACGGCTTATTATTAAACAATGTTACATAGTGTTCATACACACTATCGTGCGGCACAGTAAGGTCTCCGTGCGGCAAGGTATAGGTAAGGTAAGTAAAAAAGGGTTGTCCAAGTTGTTGTTTGTCTAGGTATTGCATTGCCTGTTGATGGATTAAATCCGCAGAATAATCTGTCCGCCCATTCACATTGCCCGGCAAGAGTATCTTGTTTTGGTTTTCCCAAAGATGGTCTGGATAATAGTTGTGTGCCAGCGTTTGGCAATTGTAGCCATAAAACAAATCGAAACCTTTACGGTTGGGGTCACCATCAGAACCGATGAAGCCAAGCCCCCATTTACCAAATGCCGCCGTATGGTAGCCCTGCTTTTGCAATAACTGCACAAAAGTGGTACTTGTTGCCGCCATAGGAAACTGCCCTTCTGGTTTTACGCCCTTGTTGCCCCTAATGCTTGTATGCCCCGTGTGCATACCCGTCATAAAAGCACATCTTGAAGGCGCACAAACTGCGTCGCCTGCATAAAACTGCGTAAAACGCATTCCTTCCGCAGCCATTTTATCCAAGTTCGGCGTTGTTATTTTCTGTTGTCCATAACAGCCAAGGTCTCCATAGCCTAAATCGTCCGCTAGGATGAAGATAATATTTGGTTGCTTACCCGTAGAATTGTTGGGCATCTGAGCAGATGCAGTGGATTGTATCAGTCCTAAGAAAACAGTAATGTATAAGTAATAGGCTAATCTACTATTCATGGCGCCTAAGTTAATGCCCTCAAAAATAAGTGGAATCCTTTTAGATGTCAATTAACTTCTTTATACCGCTGACATTTCTGGCGGGCAACTCATTTAACTTAATATGACTGATAAAATCTTGGCAAGTAGGTCATGGAACTCCATGATACCGCTGCCAATTCAAGAAGGCAGTCTGTGGAATCCACAGGGTCGCTGATGATTTGCGCAGCGACCCTGTGGGTTTTATTAGAGAGGTTCTTTAGGATTCAGGATTCCATTACTTATTCATATATAATAATATGCCGCTTAATACTTCGCCATAATCCCCACATAGTTTGCAGGTGTTATTGCTTTTAGTTCTTCCTTTAACGTATTGCCAATATCCAGACTTTCTATAAACTCATGGATTGATTGCTTATTGATGGAATGATTACCGCGCGTCAATCCCTTTAAGGCTTCGTACGGGTTTGGATAGTTCTCCCTTCTTAGGATGGTTTGTATGGCTTCTGCCACTACTGCCCAGTTGTTTTCCAGTTCGTCCTGTATCTTGGCTTCATTCAGCAATAATTTGCCTAGTCCTTTCTCCAGGCTCTTTATGGCCAACAATGTATGCGCTATTGGTACACCAAGGTTACGCAAAACTGTACTGTCCGTCAAATCCCGTTGCAGACGGCTTACAGGTAGTTTGGCAGCAAAGTGTTCCAGCAAAGCATTTGCAACACCAAGATTACCTTCTGCATTTTCAAAGTCTATTGGGTTTACCTTATGCGGCATGGCAGATGAACCCACCTCTCCTTCTTTTGTTTTCTGCTTAAAATAATCTACACTGATGTATGTCCACATATCCCTGCAAAGGTCTATCAGAATGGTATTGATACGTTTGATGGCATCGCAATGGGCAGCCAAATTATCGTAATGTTCTATCTGCGTAGTAAACTGCATCCTTTGCAAACCAAGCCTGTTATCTACAAATTCATTACCCAGTTTCACCCAATCCTTTTCAGGAAAAGCAATATGGTGCGCATTGAAGTTTCCGGTGGCGCCACCAAACTTGGCCGCATAAGGGATATAAGAAAACAGTTGTACCTGATTGGCAATACGCTCCACAAAAACCATTATCTCCTTGCCCAATACTGTTGGCGATGCAGGTTGCCCGTGCGTACGTGCCAGCATGGATATGGTTTTCCAATTGGTTGCCAATTGTTGCAAATCGGCTTGTAGGTTGGCAATGGCAGGCAGGTAATCCTGCTCCATGCAATGCTTCCAACTAAGGGGGATGGCGGTATTGTTTATATCTTGAGAGGTCAATCCAAAGTGAACCCATTCTTTCAGCGGTTCAATGCCTATCGCTTCAAAATGTTTTTTTATAAAATACTCTACAGCCTTCACATCGTGGTTGGTGATGACTTCAATATCTTTTATTGCTTGAGCATCATCCAAACTAAAATCATCTGCAATGGCTTTTAGCTTTTGCTTTGCCTTAGGAGTCAGTTTAAAAAACTTCTTATCAGCCAAAAACAAGAAATATTCTATCTCTACATAAACCCTATATCTAATTAATGCAAACTCAGAAAAGTAATTACCCAAAAAGTTTACCTGTTTGCGGTAGCGACCATCAATAGGCGAAATAGCAGTTAAATTGTTCAGTTCCATGCCAGCTAAAAAAGTTATGAAATACGAAGAATAATGATTAGGAAAGCTGCGAATGTACAATTACTGCATTTCATACCAATGATAAAATGATTAAAATGATGCGAATGATTGGGTTTACTGGTTTCAAAAGATTATACTTTTTAATTTTCGGTAAACGATTTACTTTATCAGAAGCCCAATAAAAATCTTTTCTTTGGCACGAAAAACAAAGGCTATTGAAGAAGATAAAGGTAGGGGCGGTGAGTTATTTGAATACAAAACCCCTTTTGTACGGTATAAAGAGAAGTGAACTGATTGATGAGATTGAATTGATGGAAGAATATCCTTCGGCAATTGCTTCCATGTTATTGGAAGATAAAATAGATGTAGGATTGGTGCCTGTTGCCATCATTCCAAAGCTTAAGGAAGCACATATTATTACCGATGTCTGCATCGGTGCCGTTGGCGAAGTGGCTTCTGTTTGTCTGTTTAGCGAAGTACCCATTGAGCAGGTAGAAAGAGTTTTACTCGATTATCAGAGCCGTACTTCCGTTGCACTCTTTAAGATATTACTGAAAGAATATTGGAAAAAGGATGTGGTATTTGAGGATGCCAAACCAAACTATCAGCAAGACATAAAAGGAACTACCGCAGGCGTAGTTATAGGCGATAGGGCATTGGCACAACGGTCTGTTTCTCCTTATATATACGATCTGGCAACCGCATGGCAGCAGCATACAGGCTTGCCTTTTGTATTTGCAGCGTGGGTAGCCAATAAACAATTGCCAACCAGTTTTATTAAAAGTTTTAACCAAGCAAATCTCCTTGGTTTGCAGCATATTAAGGAAGTGATTGCCGAGCAGGGCGATTATCCTGTTTATAATCTAGAAACTTATTATACAAAAAATATCAGCTATGATCTAACTGATGAAAAGAGAAAGGGACTGGCTTTGTTTTTACAGAAACTAAATCAGTGATTAGTAGAATTATTGGTACACTCCTTTCCAAAAAACATTCCATTTGCAGAAACCATCCTATTGATGGTT
>JANYEU010000016.1 GCA_025362915.1 Chitinophagaceae bacterium
TTGAACAAACGAAGGATTTGCCCCACTTTAAAGTGGACAAATGATCCAGACAAACTTTTCGGGTATCAAAATTTTTTAGAAAATCAATTACTGTCATAAAAGTATTCTTTTGTCAAATATACTAAAATAATTAGTACAAAAAGATAGCGAAGCCTAATTTCAATAGCAATATTCAGCTAATGTATATTATTCTATTAATTTTTATCAATAATTCAAAATATTCCACAACTGATAATGACTCTAAAACCTAGCTATAAGTCATGTTTGGCTAATCAGATAGTTAGTCTAGCTAGTCAGATTTTTTTTCCAGCTAGCTAGAGTTGATTTCTAGCTGGCTAGAGTTGTTTTCCAGCTGGCTAGAGTTGGTTTCTAACTGGCTAGAGTTGGTTTCTAACTGGCTACAGTTGTATTGCAGCTAGTTACAATTGTTTTGTAGCTAGTTAGAGTTTTGTTGAATATTGTCGTCGTAACTCATAACTAACCACTAATGACTAAACATAGCATCCATTTCTTCCAGAGAAGCGCCCTTGGTTTCCTTCACCTTTAGCTTTACAAACACAAAACCAATGGCACATATCACGGCATAGATGTAAAAGGTTTTGTCCAACAATTTTTCATATAAAATAGGAAACGTGAATGTGAGGATAAAATAGGCTAGCCACAAACTCAATACCGCAACAGTGGTAGCCGCCGAACGTACTTTGTTGGGAAATATCTCCGAAATAAGTACCCAGGTAACGGGTGCCAACGATGTGCCATATAGCCCAATGGCCGCCAATAAGAACCAGGAAACATACGCCGACTTTGCCCCGATAAGCACAGAAATGATAACATATAATATGGAAAGCCCCAATGAGCCGAAAAGCATTAATGGTTTACGGCCTACCTTATCTACCAAAGCCATTGCCAATAGTGTAAAACATAGGTTTACCGTGCCAATAAAAACAGTCTGCAATAATTGGTCGTCCTTGGAGGCACCAATGCTTTCGAAGATGGTGGCGGCATAATTGAATACCACATTTATACCACAAAACTGTTGAAAGACCGCCAAGCCAATACCTATCAGAACTGCTGGAAGAAAGGCTTTTTCGAATAATGTCTTAAAAGAACCGCTGGTATTGTTGGTTACTGTTTTAGAGATGGAGGCAATGGTTTCTTTGGCATAATCCACGCCGCCAATCTTTTGCAAGATGGTTTCCGCATCAGCAATACGTCCTTTTCCCATCAACCAACGGGGACTTTCAGGAATAAACAGTACGCCGAAAAAGAATAAGGAAGATGGTATGATGCCCAATCCAAACATCCAACGCCAGGCATCATCGCCATTATTGCAAAGCGAATAATTGACAAGGTTGGTCACCAAAATACCCATAACAATGGTCAATTGATTGATGGCCACCATTCTTCCCCTCACAGATGCTGGCGCAATTTCAGCAATATACATGGGCGATAACATGGAAGCCATACCCACGCCGATGCCCGCAAAAAAACGGGAAACAATGAATAATTGCGTATTGGGGGAGGCTGCCATGGCACAAGAAGAAAGTCCGAATATGGCAGCGGCGGTTAATAATCCTTTCTTTCTGCCAAACTTCTCCGATATATTTCCTGCTACCAAGCAACCAATGATAGCGCCCAAAGCCAAGCTACCTGTTGCAAAACCTTCCCAATAGACATCCAAACCAAACTTTGTTTTTAGAAAGGGCAATGCCCCAGAGATTACGGCGAAGTCGAAACCAAAGAGATAACCTCCCATGGCAGAAATGAATGAAATGCCGATAATGTAGGTGTTCGAAGTTTTTTTCATATATGCAATCTGTTTGTTTAACCACAAGGAACACGAGGTAAAACACAAGGAACACAAAGGCATTAATTCGTGCTCAAATATATTTTCAAGAAAATCTTTGTGTTTCTTTGTAAATACCCTTGTGACCTTTGTGGTTAATAATTCTATTTATAATGCAAAACTGCCTTAAATCCCCCATCTTTGAAATAGTAAAACTTACTAAAAACATAGATAATATTACGAAATGAAGGCTACACATAAAAAAGAAGGTTTTGAGGGGCAGAAATCATACATAATGCCTACCTCCACACTCAAGAAAGCAATGAGTCATCCTTTGTGTAAAAGTCTATATATCACCGATATTGGTTACTTCCCCAATGCCCAATTTCATACTAGAGAACGAAAGAAAGGGTGTAAGCAATTTATCTTGATTTATTGTACAAAAGGGGAGGGGTGGTACGCTGTTAATGATGGAAAATATACCTTAAAAGCCAACCAACTGTTGATACTGCCGCCGCAAAAGGCACATAAATATGGTGCGGATGACACCAATCCATGGTCTATCTGTTGGATACATTTTGCTGGGGACAATGCCGCAGCCATCATCAATCATTTACAAAAAAAAGATAGTTACGAGCCGATAAATACAACGCATAATGAGGAAAGGAATGGTCTTTTCAATAAACTATTTTCCTTGCTAGAGATAGCCGATAACATGGATAATATGTTGGATGCCTATTTATCCTTTCCTTACTATCTGATGAGCTTTCGAAAATCGGCAATAAAAGAAAATAATCTGCAGAATGATTACAATCCTATCAATCAATCTATAGTCTTTATGAAAACGAAACTGAATACTACAGTAGCATTAAAAGAATTGGCAGACCATGTTTCCCTTTCTGTTTCGCATTATTCAACCTTATTTCAACAGAAAACAAATAAGTCGCCCATCAATTATTTCTTGTTTCTAAAGATGCAATATGCCTGTCAGTATCTGGAAAACACTTCCTTATCCATCAAACAGATAGCCGCAGAAATAGGTTATGATGACCCTTTTCATTTTTCAAGAACGTTTAAAAATGTGATAGGGGTTTCTCCAAAGGGGTTTAGGGGAAGGTAAGATTTTACTGCTATCTATCACAACCTATTAGTTTGGCATATAGTTATCAAGTTGATCTAAGTTAAGATACTTATTGAGTTGAATTTTAAACATGAATCATCTCTATCCTGCCCAGCCTTCCCTATCCAGACTTCTATAATGAATTGCTTCGGCAAGATGTTCTGGTTTGATGTTTTCCGATGCAGCCAAGTCGGCAATGGTGCGGGAAACCTTGAGTATTCTGTCATAAGCCCTTGCAGAAAGGTTCAATCGTTCCATCGCCCTCTTTAATAAAGAAGCCCCAATATTATCTATTATACAAATCTCCCTTAGTTGTTTGCTACTCATCTGTGCGTTTGCATATACGCCAATCTCATTTGCATAACGAACTGTTTGTATTTCTCGCGCAGCAATAACCCTATTCCTGATTGTTTCAGAAGATTCCCCTTTGGTAGAATTACTGAGTTCTGTAAAAGCAACGGGGGTTACTTCTACGTGGAGGTCTATACGGTCTAGCAAAGGGCCGGATATTTTATTCAGGTATTTCTGCACTGCTCCGGGTGGACAGGTACATGCCTTGTCTGGATGATTGTAAAAGCCACAAGGACAAGGATTCATACTGGCTATCAACATGAAATTTGCAGGGAAATCCAACGCCATCTTGGCTCGGGAGATGGTTACCTTACGTTCTTCCATCGGTTGACGCATCACTTCCAATACCGTTCTTTTAAACTCTGGCAACTCATCCAAAAACAAAACACCATTATGTGCCAAGGATATTTCACCCGGTTGAGGAACACCTCCTCCTCCAACAAGTGCTGCATCAGAAACTGTATGGTGTGGACTTCTGAAAGGTCTTTTACTTATCAAAGAAGCATTTTCGGGTAATTTACCTGCCACGCTATAAATCTTGGTTGTCTCCAACGCTTCCTGTAAACTTAGTGGAGGTAGGATGGTAGGCAAACGCTTTGCCAGCATGGTCTTGCCAGCACCGGGAGGACCAATCAATATGGCATTATGCCCACCTGCTGCTGCTATCTCCAATGCACGTTTGATGTTTTCTTGCCCTTTTACATCCGTAAAATCTATATCAAATTCATATTGACTATGAAAAAACTCTTCCCTTGTATTTACATCAACAGGCGTAAGGGTTATCTTATTATTAAGGAAATCGACAACCTCTTTTAAATGGCTTACGCCATATACCAATACATTATTTACCATCCCTGCCTCGCGGGCATTTGCCTTGGGCACAATCAATCCTTTAAATCCATCCTTTCTAGCTTGTATGGCAATGGGTAAGGCACCTTTTATGGGTTGGATGTCGCCATCAAGACTTAGTTCGCCCATCATTACATAATCCTTTAAAACCTCTGGATTGTCTATTTGGTTGGCTGCGCCCAATACACCGATGGCTATGGGTAAATCGAATGCAGCACCTGTTTTCTTAATATCTGCGGGAGCCATGTTTATCACCAGTTTGGTGCGGGGCATTTCGTATTTGTTGGTTTTTATGGCACTTTCTATGCGCTGTATGCTCTCCTTTACGGCATTATCGGGCAAGCCTACAATAAAGTAGCCAAGGTTTCCACTACTCACATTTGCTTCAATGGTAATGGCTATTGCTTCAACCCCGTAAACCGCACTCCCAAAGGTTTTCACCAACATAATTAGAAATTTAGATTATTTCAGTTTTCAAGATTGATTGCTGAAAAAACTAAAATTACGTGTAGAAGTGTTTGTAAAAAGAAATAGTTGAGTTTTACACTGAAAAGAACATTATTCTTCTAAAAAGATGTCGCTTTTGCTTTTGATAAACGATAGGCTCATGGTAATGTGTACAAACAGAATAATACCAAAACCTAGAAGGATATAAAGTACAGATTGGATAATTTGTGGCATCATTGCTACCGCATCTGGAGGCAATCCCTTTTTCATTGTGAGCGCTTGGTTAGTGAAGTCTTGCAACAAACTTGGCTTTAATTTTAGCGCAATGAAATCTATTATGCAGGAAGACGATACAAAGAGGGATACATAACCATTCACTTTTATCCAGTCTTTCAAGGAAGGATTACAAAGTTTTTTACTGATTATCCCTTTATAAACAAAAATAAAGCTAGTGAATATGTAAATACTCGTGCAGATTATCAAGAAAGAAGACAATAACCCATAAGGATTACCCAATGATGATAAGAGGCTAAATAGCCCAGCCATTCCAAATATTGCCCCAATAGGAAGTAGTATAAAGGATAGTACCTTATATAGATTAGTAATAAACATGCTGTAAAAGTGCGGAAAATTTTGGTTGTAGGATAAAAGAATATGTTTTAAGTTACTGAATACTGGTTTCAGGTTACTGGTAACTTGTATCTTGTAACCAGTAACCTGAAACTCATTTATGAATAAGAGAAGAAACTCAAACCAATCAGGTCACTAAAATCTCCCAATGAGGTCTTTAAATCCTCGAAGAAATCTTGCAGATTATCTTTATTCAGTGTGTCAAAGTCCATATATTCTACCTTGCTCAATAACCTGCCAAAGCGTTTGATGATGGCATCTTTATGCTCGGTATTGTTTTCTTGCAATACATCCACCAAATATTTTGATGTGCGGCTTAGTGAATATAATACACTACGGGTAAAGTCTTTGTTAAACACAACCTGGTGTAATGCGTTCATGTTGTGGCTGCCACTTCTATATGTTTTAAGGTGTAGTTCGTAGCCAGATAAAGCCAGTAACATGGGTCGCCATTGTAGAATATCCTTTTCATGATCAAGGTTAAAATCTATCAGGCTAAAGAACTTTTCAGCCACTTCTATGGTGATAAAACATCTTTCAATATAACGTCCAAGGTTCATGAAACTCCAGCCTAACCCTCGTGGCATGGTAGTATCCGTAACACCATTATACATGATGCTTTCTTTGCAGAATGTATTTACTGTTTCCAGTGCATCATAGCCTTTTAGCTTATCTCCTAATAGAGGTACATTAATGGAGTGATACATGCCATTTACCTGTTCCCATACTTCCTTGGTTATGTTATCCTGTATGCCACGGGCGTTTTCGCGGGCGTTACCCAACACATTCTTTAATGAGTTTAAGTTAGAACCATCTAACAATAGTTTCTGCAATGAAGCTTCTGTATTAAATTTAATGGCTTCTATTTCCTCCTCTTCTACCTCTGCAAATACTTCCAATATATGTTGCCAGCTAAGGTTATTGCTCACTCCCTTATCAAACATCAAGATATAATTAGTCATTGTACAACGCAACATCCCATCTGCCCTTTCCATGTACCTGTTTGTCCAAAATAAAGAGTCTGCTATTCTACTTAACATGTTGTCAATCCTTTAAAGTTAATTTTTGTTTTACTTGTGTACAGCTTACCAACATACAGTTTACCGTTAGAACTTGCGGTTAACGGTAATACTTTTAACGGTAAACACTGAAACTGTCTATTCTATTATCCACGTATCCTTACTACCTCCGCCTTGAGACGAGTTTACCACCAAGCTACCTTCCTTTAAGGCTACCCTTGTCAATCCGCCAGGAACAATCTCCACACCATCAGGACCACACAAGGCATAAGGGCGAAAATCTACGTGGCGTGGAACAAACTTACCATCTATAAAGCATGGTACGGTTGATAGTTTAATGATTGGTTGTGCAATAAAGCTCCTTGGTTCTTTTTCTACAGCAATGATAAATTCAGCAATCTCCTCATCAGTGGCACTATTGCCCATCAACATACCATACCCCCCCGATTGGTTGGTACGTTTGATAACCATACTATGAATATTTTCAAACACATATTTCCTGTGGTCTGCACTGCTCAATTCATAAGTAGGTACGTTTGGCAGTATCGGGTCTTCATTCAGGTAATATTTTATCATGGCGGGTACATAATTATACACTGCCTTGTCATCAGCCACACCATTACCCAGTGCATTTACGATGGCTACATTGCCCTTTGCATAAGCACTCATCAACCCAGGTACGCCCAACAAACTATCTTTTCTAAATACTTCCGGGTCTAGGAATTCATCATCCACACGCCTATAAATAACATGTACCTGCCTTAAACCATTGGTTGTCTTTGCATATGCCTTAAAGTTATCTACCACCAAGTCCCTTCCTTCCACCAGTTCAATACCCATACTCCTAGCCAAGAAAGTATGTTCGTAGTAGGCAGAGTTATACACGCCTGGGGTAAGCAATACCACGTTAGGGTTGCTCAGTTGGGATGGAGCCAATTGCAGCAGTATCTCATGCAATTTTATAGGGTAGCTACTTACCATCTTGGCTTTGCTGCTAAATAATAAATCGGGGAAAAGACGTTTGGTAACTTCCCTGTTTTCCAGCATGTAGCTAACGCCACTTGGGGTACGTAGGTTGTCTTCCAGTATATAAAAAGTGCCATCATCACCCCTTATCAAATCTATGCCGCTAATGTGTACATATATATCATGCATCACTTTAATACCTACCACCTCACGGGTAAAATGCGCACAACTGGTTATTAGTTCTTCAGGTACTATACCTTCTTTTAATATGGTTTGCTCATTATAAATATCCTTCAAAAACATATTCAACGCTTTCAAGCGCTGTTTGATGCCTTTTTCTATATGTGCCCATTCGGCAGAAGTAATGATACGTGGAATAATATCGAATGGAAAAATACGTTCTATGCCCGCATTGTCCGAGTAAACGGTAAATGTAATCCCTTGATTCATGAAAAGCTCACTTGCCAGTTTGTCTTTTTGGTGTAAGGCGTCTACGGGCAAGCCTTTCAATGCTTCAACTACTTTACTATATTGTTCACGAATGCCTGAGCCTGTGCTCATTTCATCCCAAATGCCGGGTTGTGTTAGGTACTGTTGTAGTAAGGTAGCGCTATTCTTCATTCCTAAATCAATTTAATTCTCTAAATATGGTTGGTTGCCACGTGCCACAAAGCATTTTGAATTTGCAAAATTGAAGGTAATACTAAAAAGCGTTGTCCCCCAATCAGCTGTATAAAAGTCTATACATTAAATTTATTGCAATGTAGGGTTTTTGTTGCAATATGTTCATCTAAGATTGATTTTAAGAAGAAATTATTCTAAAATGCAGGATAAATAGTTGAAATGTTTTATTTATTGTAATATAAAAAGGAAAAGTAAGGCGTTTTGGCTTGAAGTAATAAGTTTTATAAGAGTTGTTGTTATGATTGCAAGCATATTTCCCTAAAGCTTATTTCAAAGGATGCGATGCCAATGTCTTAAATACATAAACCTAGCAATTATATAAACAATATAGTTAATTGTATAACGCTTGAAGTTGGGGGTGGTCTAGCTTTGCAGTATTAATATTAATGTTTGCCTCAATACAATTTTGCATTGAGTTATCACTTTAAAAAAGAAATAAAATGAATTCAAAATTTTTAATAGCTTTCTTAGTGTTTAGCATTTGTACGCTAACAAAGCCGCAGGCACAGATTAGTTTAAATCTCAATATCGGTTTGCAACCAGTTTGGGGGCCGGTAGGGTATGAAAGGGTGGATTACTATTATCTGCCAGACATTGAAACCTATTACAATGTACCCAACCGCCAATATACTTACCTTGTAAATGGCAGGTGGATTACTACTTATTCATTGCCACCAAGTCACAGGGATTATGATTTGTATAGTGGATATAAGGTAGTGATGAATGGATCTAGACCCTACGAAAATCATGCAATTAATCGTGTTAAATACGCTGATATGCGAAATAGACACGACCAAGCTGTAATAAGAGATAGTAGGGATGTTCGATATTTTGAAAATAAGAATCACCCAAGACATGGCGAGTGGAAAGGTAATGGGCATGACAACAGGAATAAAAATGAACATGGTAACAGAGGCGAGGAGCATAGGGATAACAGGTATGAAGAACATGGGCATGGAGATAACGGTCATGGAGAACATGGTCATGAGGATGGCGGT
>JANYEU010000069.1 GCA_025362915.1 Chitinophagaceae bacterium
CTAAACAGGCATCATTGCAACGGCTAATGCAGTCATTTTTCCCAATGTAAACTCAACAATTTTGCTGTAATCAGCAAACCCCACTTTCTTACAAGTTACATGATACGTTCCTGGTTTTATCCTTTCTATCAATGCAATGCCCACAATATTAGTAGCCGCACTTCTGGCCACCTCCACTATTGTTACCATTACATCCGCCAAAAATGCGCCTGTTGCAGCATTACTACCGGTCACTTTCAACCCAGTTGCCTTGTTTTCCAATGAACTGATTGCGCGCGACAAATGGTATTCAGCCACCATTTCCGCATCAGTATCCTCATATTCAGGCACCAGCAAATCATCAATTATCTCCAAATAGGCATCACATTCATCTATCAGAACCTCAATTTGCCCAGTAGCAACTGCCCTCGTTGTTATCGCTTGTTTTGGCGTACCAATTTCTGTAGATGCAAGTCCTATCGCAGTTGTTATAGCAGTTACATCCGCAGCAACAACCTTATAAGCAGTCAAACTACCAATGTTTGTATTCAGAGCCGTCTTTATAGTTGTAAGCGAATTAATCACCACCGATTGAGTCATTTCACTAAATGTAGATACCTGAACGTCAAACAAGGCTTCCAGCGTAGCATTGCCCGTATTCTTCGCCCATGCCCTTGCTTTCCTCGCAGATTTTACAGTCAATTTAATGGCAGTTTCCAAAGTAGTATCCTTTGTCGCGGCCACCCCGCTTATTTTCAGTCCCTGTTTGCCTATTTCTATCTGCAAATCATCGTACGAAGTTGTAAATCCTGTTATTTCAGTTACCAACTGCACAAAAGTGGTAAATACACTATTATACTTTTCAAAAAATAGAATCATTGCTATCAGCATGTTTACTTTAGCTGTTTGTCTTTTAGTCATTTTATTTAATTTTTTTGTGTTAATTCAATGAAAAATGGGGTCTATAAACCTTATTTTAGGTGTAAAAAGGTATATTTTAATGTAAGGGAGGGTTTTTCTACTGAGAGATGCGGTAAAGACATTGTAAAACCCGATAATGCTATTGCTAGATGCAATAATGCTATTGTCAGACACGATAATGCTTGTGTCAGATGCAATAATGCTTGTGTCAGATGCAATAATGTTATTGTCAGATTCAATAAATCGAATGCCAGATTGAATTATTTCTGTATAGAACGCAATAATCCCCAAGTAGTATATTCTCCCAAAAAAATCACGGTGGACAATGAATCGAAGATGCTAACAACAACAAGTTGAGCAGGTATTTATGAATGGAAAAATATGGAGCAATCATTCTCATTATGGAAACATTCTTTAATAGTACTACACAATGCAAAATTGGTAATGGTAATAAGGTTGTTAACATAGCTGCTAATAAATTATACCAATCAATTCTACAATATACTTCCTCTCAAAAGATGTTAGTCAATGCTTAAAGGAAGTATTATTCTGTGGTTTCTCTTCTAACTTCTTTAAAGGTAGAACCTATGTTTCCTATCTACCTATATTACTATGTGTTGAACCTCTTTTACTTCTCCATAAGTTATATAACAAGGAAACATTACCTGCCTTAATCTGGCTAGCCGTTAATTTTTTATCTAGCTATACAAACCCTTAACATCTCTTATTCTTCCTGTTTTTTATAAACATTTAAACATTTTTTGTGCAGCATGTTTATGGTAGCAGTACTTTCGCAGCATGGCTATATTCAACTTTCCAGGGCAAACGGCTTTCTATAGCGGCAAGGTTAGAGACGTTTACACCATTGGCACAGATACGCTTGTAATGATAGCAAGCGACAGGATATCGGCGTTTGATGTAATACTACCAAGACCAATACCTTACAAAGGTCAGGTATTAAACCAGATAGCTGCCTACATGCTCAATGCTACCACAGATATTTGCCCTAACTGGTTACTAAGTACTCCTGCCCCCAATGCGGCTATTGGAAAACGTTGCAACCCATTTAAGATAGAAATGGTGGTGAGGGGAAATCTAACTGGGCATTCTTGGCGTATATATGCTGCCGGAGGAAGAACAATCTGTGGCGTGACGATGCCTGACGGGATGAAGGAGAATGACTTTTTCCCAACACCCATCATCACACCAACCACCAAGGCATCCAAAGGACATGACGAGGATATAAGCAAGGAAAAAATAATTGCACAAGGATTGGTTAGTGCGGATGAATGGGAAGTGCTGGAAAAATATACGTTGGCATTGTTTGAAAGAGGGAAGGACATTGCATTGAAAAGAGGATTGATATTGGCAGATACCAAATATGAGTTTGGAAAGATTGGCGAAACAATTTTTTTAATGGATGAAATCCATACACCCGATAGTTCCCGTTACTTCTATGCGGATGGTTTTGAAGAAAGACAGTTGGCAGGGGAGAGGCAGAAACAATTGAGTAAGGAATTTGTGAGGGAATGGTTGATAGCTAATGATTTTATGGGTAAGGAGGGGCAGACCATCCCTGAAATGACGGATGAGTGGCTGAATACAATCAGCAAAAGATACATAGAATTATACGAAAAAGTAATTGGTGTGCCTTTTTTACCTAATGATTTCAGTGATGATATGATATATGAAATGATTGCTAAAAGTTTGCCATAGATTGAATTACAAATAATGTCTACTTTGCACATATCTTTGTTTGGATATGTTAAAATAAAGTTTCACATCTAGGCAGCAGGAAAGCGAAAGATTTAATCCTATTAATCAGACATTTTAAATTGGTTCTTTTGATGAATCTTCGGATATCAACAATAAATTTTTGTTTACTTTATCAATTAAAAAAAATAGCGTATAAGGATAATTGTACTTTTTTATTTAGAAATGGCTTTTGTTCTTACAAGGACATATTATTTAAAGATTAAAAATTATCAGTTCTGGAAACGCTAAAGAAGACGAATAACAACCTCAGTAATCTTCGTACAATGATATACGAAGGGAGTTGGTATGGGAAGAAAAAGAGACAAAAGAAGGATTCAAAAAAGAAGACATGTCTTATTGTGAACCCAGATACGCTTGCCAAGCAGCTTATAAGAAAGCCATTATTCAGTAAGAACTTTTCATATAATTTTTGGAGTGGTCCGGTAGATATCCGCCTGATTAAATATCTCAAACAGAATTATTATGATTTTGTAGTGATAGATAAATGGGTGGGAGAGAAGATATTAAACCAGTTTCTTAGCCTTGCACAATTTTATGACATTCCAGCAAAAAAGATTATCAATATAGTAGAATTTTATGAAAAGGCAACCTTTTGTTGCCCTATGATACATGCATTGGTAAAAGAAGAAGACGTATTATCAATGGTGGATATGCCTTCAAAAAAAATACTCCTTATAAAGCGCATCATGGATTGGATTATATCCTTTTGCTTTTTGCCAATATTAGTTCCCGTTGTTTTGCTTGCCGCAATACTCACCAAATTAACTTCTAGGGGACCTGCAATTTTCAAACAACAACGTGTAGGGCTAAATGGCAAAGTGTTTACCTTGTACAAAATACGTACAATGGTTTATAATCCAGAGGAATATCAGGTACATACAGTGCGTGATGATAAAAGGATAACCAAACTTGGTAAGTTCTTTAGAAAGACAAAGATTGACGAATTACCCCAGTTATGGAATGTTTTAAGGGGGGAGATGAGCATTATAGGACCACGCCCTGAAAGATGGGATATAGTGGAACAATACGCCTGTAAAAACAACTTTTACAGAATGAGGCATATCATAAAGCCAGGCATTACCGGATGGGCACAGGTGAATAACCCAACCGCTACTCCCGAAGAAACCATAGAAAAACTAGAATATGACATGTTTTATATAAACCATCTTTCTGTAAGATTAGAGCTTCAGATTCTACTAAGAACAATTGGCGTTGTTTCTTCGTTGGAAAGTCTGTAATTATCTAAAAAAACATATCCCTATTAGTAAAACATTACTTCATTAGAGCATAATTCTACCTCCATATAACAAACCCACAACTGTGGATAAAACAACTACCTAAAAACCGTTAAATATTATTTTTTAAAGCATTAAAAAACTATCTTCGCTTGCTCAATAAAACAGATTCAAAAGGTTTCATGCCCTGCATTGATACTATTTACAGGCGTAGAGTTTAGATGAATTTTTTTAAAAATTGGAGTAGACGAAATGGAAGAAACACCGCAACAATTGCCCGAACAGACTGCTGATAACGATCGTATTATCCTTGTGAACATCGAAGAGCAGATGAAAACTGCCTACATAGATTATTCTATGTCAGTAATAGTTGGTCGTGCATTACCAGATGCAAGGGACGGATTTAAGCCAGTACACCGCCGTGTTTTATTTGGCATGTACGAATTGGGGAACAATAGCAACAAACCTTATAAAAAGTCGGCTCGTATAGTAGGAGAAGTAATGGGTAAATATCACCCGCATGGTGATGCCTCTATTTACGACACATTGGTGCGTATGGCACAACCTTGGACGATGCGTTACAAAATGGTAGATAGCCAGGGTAACTTTGGTAACCAAGATGGAGATCCGCCTGCAGCTATGCGTTACACGGAGGTAAGGCTTGAACGCTTTGCTGAAGCGATGTTGGAAGATTTAGAAAAAGAGACCGTAGATTATCAATTAAACTTCGATGATAGTCTAAAAGAACCAACAGTATTGCCTACACGCATTCCTCAATTATTGGTTAATGGCTCATCTGGTATAGCCGTTGGTATGGCAACCAATATGATGCCTCACAATTTGAGTGAAGTTGTGGATGGCTGTATTGCTTACGTAGAGAATAATGATATTACTTGCGAGGAACTGATAGAATATGTGAAGGCTCCAGATTTTCCTACAGGTGGCGTTATTTATGGTATGGAAGACGTAAAGAATGCTTTTCTTACGGGGAGAGGTAGGGTAGTGGTACGTGGTAAATGCCATGTGGATACCAAACCAAGCGGAAGGGAACAGATTGTAATAACAGAAGTTCCATACCAAGTTGGATTAGATGCCTTGACCAATAAGATTGGTCAATTGGTTAATGATAAAACGATTGATGGCATTGCACACGTAAACAATGAAAGTAACCAACGTGAAGGTAATAGGATTGTAATTGATTTGAAAAGGGATGCTGTAGCGCAAGTGATAATCAATCAATTATATAAATTTACTGAATTGCAATCCAGCTACGGGATTAACAATGTAGCCATCAGTAAAGGACGTCCTAAAACAATGAATCTAAGAGACTTGATAGTCGAATTTATTGAGTTTAGGATGGATGTTATTATCAGACGTGCAAAGTTTGAATTAAGAAAAGCAGAAGAAAGAGCGCATATATTAGAAGGGTATTTGAAGGCTTTGGATCATTTGGATGAGGTAATTAAACTGATCAGGGGCAGTAGAACGCCTGATGATGCTAAGGCTTTATTGATACAGAAGAGTAAGGAAGAAAACTGGTATATCAATCAATCTGTTTTTGAAGAATTAACTGATGAACTGTATCGACAAGAACAAGGTTTGTCTGATATACAAGCAAAAGCTATCTTGGAGTTACGTTTGCAACGTTTGACTGGTATGGAAAGGGATAAGATTGTTGATGAGTTCAACAGCTTATTGCAGATTATTAAAGGATTAAAGGAATTATTGGCTAGTGAGCAATTGCGTTATGAGTTAATCAAGACTGAATTATTGGAAATAAAAGCCAAGTTTGGGGATGCTCGTAAGAGTGAAATTCAGTTCTTGTCTAGCGAAATGCGGATGGAAGATTTTATTAAGGATGAAGATGTGGTAATTACCATTTCTCACTTAGGATATATAAAAAGAACTACTGCCGCCGATTACCGTCAACAAAAAAGAGGTGGTAGGGGAGCTATTGGTACAAAGACGCGTAATGAGGATTATGTAGAGCATTTGTTTGTGGCATCTACACACCATACCATGTGTTTCTTTACCGAAAAAGGACGTTGTTTCTGGTTGAAAGTATATGAAATCCCAGAAGGTGAGAAGAATACGATGGGCAGAGCCTTACAGAACTTGATGCAGATTCCGCAAGATGACAAGGTAAAAGCAATCATTGATGTAAGAAAATTGGATGACAAGGAATTTGTTGATAGTCATTATATAGTTTTGTGTACCAAGCAAGGTATCATCAAAAAGACGCATCTATTTGACTTTAGTCGTCCTAGAGCTAATGGAGTAAATGCGATAACTATTAATGAAGGGGATGAATTGCTAGAGGCAAAACTGACCGATGGTACCAACGAGATTATGTTGGCTATAAAAAGCGGTAGGGCAATACGTTTCCCTGAAGCTAAAGTTAGACCAACTGGTCGTGGTGCGATAGGAGTAAGAGGTATAGAGGTTGATGATACCAAAGACGAGGTTGTAGGTATGATTTGTGTTCATGCAGAAGACAAGACAAGAAATGTATTGGTGGTGAGTGAAAACGGGTATGGTAAAAGAACTGCTGTTGATGCGTATCGTATAACAAATAGGGGAGGAAAGGGTGTTAAGACAATCAGCATTACAGAAAAGACTGGTAGTTTGGTTGGAATAATGGATGTAAATGAAACAGAGGATTTGATAATAACCTGTAAATCTGGGGTTACATTGAGAACCTCTCTGGCTATGATTAAAGAATCTGGCAGGGCTACACAGGGTGTAAAATTGATTCGTATCAGTGATAAGGATTCCATAGCTGCCATTTCTAAAATTGAAGAACAAGACGAGGTAATACCAGAAGGAGATGTACACACGGAAGGTATAATAAGATCTACTGATGAAGATGGTATAACTGAAACCGATGAATCAGCAAATACAGAAGAACCAACAGAATCTGACGAAGAGGATATTGAAGAAGAGAATACTGAAGAAGAAACAAATACTGATAACGAATAGACTTTTTTATGAAAAAGATTTTATGGATTTTAATGATTAGTGTAGCCTTCACAGCTAAGGCACAGGATTTTAAAAAGGTTTCTAATTTGGTACTAATCAATCAAATGGAGCCCGCAAAAGTTGAATTGGATAAGCTGATGTCTGATCCAAAAGCAGAGGCAAAACCAGATGGCTGGTATTATAAATTCAAGATTTATGCTTTTTTCTATAAGGATGATAATCTTAGAATTAAATACCCTAAACCTGAAATAACTGCTGACGAGGCCTATCAAAAATATATTTCCCTTGAACCGTCTTTAAAATTGCTGAAAGACAACAATGGGCAAGATGCATTATTCAACCTATATGCAACCTCGTTTAACAAGGGAATCGGTTCATTCAATACTAAAAATTGGGATTCTGCTAGCTATTATTTCACTATTGCAGTAAAATATAGCGATGTTATTTTCCAACATAAATTCAGTACCAATCTAAATCAAGGATTTGATACCACATCAATACTTTATGCCGGATACTCTGCACAGAACGCAAAGAAAACAGAAGTGGCCATTATGTATTATGACCGCTTGATAAGCAGTAAGGTTGGGGGGGCTAGCTATTTAGATATTTACAAATATTGCTTGGTCTATTGTATTAATAAAAAGAATAAGGATTCGTTTGATAAATATTTGGCATCAAGTAAGGCTATGTATCCATATCAGGATTGGGAAGATTATGAAATGAGTTATTTTAGCAAGAATTATACGTTGCAAGATAAATTTGACCTATATGATAAGGAAGATGCTGCTGGAATAATATCAGCGAGAAAATATTTGCAATATGGTGATGCATTCACTAGGGTTTCAAAAGATGAAGTATTAGGGGCTGATAGTAGTAAGCAAGATCTTTATTTGCACAAGGCAGCTGACGCATTTAAGAAAACCTTTTACAAAAGCCCTGATGGTATTTCTGCTTTTAACGCAGGAGTTATTTATTATAATATTTTTGTAATATATGATGAAAAGGCAACTCAGGCACGTAGGTCTTTACAAGATTTAAATACAAGTATAGAGAATGATCCTAAGAAAAAGGCATCCGCTCAATATAAAGCTCAAGTTGAATCACTCAAAAGTCAGAGAATAATAGCCGAAAAGCCGCTAAGTGAAGCAGGAGATTCAAGTATTATTTGGTTAGAAAAGGAGTATGCTTTTTTAAAGGATAAGAAAGATAAAAGTAGGGAAGAAAAGAATTGTTTAAATAAATCTGTAGATTATCTTTCTAATATTTTAATGTATAAAAGGGATAAGGCAATAGGAAAAGATCCAAAAGCATTTGATGAATATGATGCTAAGTTTAAAGTTTACGATGATTTGCATGGTAAATTCTAAGTAACGATAAAATAGGCAACTTAATAACTTGCCTATTTTATTGCGCATCCTATTTAACATAATATAAATTATACGAATAAGCTGATTGGTTATTTCCCTTGAAAACCCAAGATTAGTTATTGGTTGTTTTCAACCTATTTCTTATAAATCATATACTCGTAAGCCATTAGCTCAAAATTTTCCATTCCTTTAAACTTATACTGCAATCCAGAGAACAAATTAGTAAATAACCCGTCAATGCATGGGTGTTCAACTCTAAAATTAATTTTACTATTATTGCTAAGGTTTATTATCACTAATGCAGTTTCATTATTATAGTTCCTCACAAAAGCTATTACACCATTGTGACTTGTAGGCAGAATAAATGTTTCACCCTTGGCTATTGCATTCGTTTTATGTAAGGCAAGCAATGTTTTATAGAATCCATGTAGCTCGGTTGATGTTTTCCAGTTAATTTCATCCTTGGTAAAAAACTGCAGTCTTTTTTTATTGGGTAACTCCTGTCCACTGTATATTAAAGGAATCCCATTATTCCAAGTTGCATTGAAAACAGCCAAAGGTTTTGCCGCATCTCCATACTTTTCATATTCTGTTCCGTTCCAACTATTTTCATCATGATTTGATGTAAAGAATAACTTCAATGCATTAAATGGATATTGGCTATAACCATGTAAAACATTGTATAAATCAGTTACCGCGGCCTCGTCCTTACTAAATTTCTCTGTGGCATGCATCCATTGCCATGCATAACTAACATCATATACGTGATGGTAAGACGGCTCTTCACATTCTGCTAACCAAAATAATTCTTTAATTGTTTCGCAACTGGTTCGCGCATCAATCCAGAAGTCTAATGGAACCAAGTGTGCCATATCGCACCGAAATCCATCTATATCAAACTCTCGTACCCAAAAACGCATGGCATTTATCATTGCAGCACGCATTTCTCTATTCGTATAGTCCAAATCTATCACATCTTCCCAGCCATTCCGCTCTGTAAAATCCTCATTTGCGTCCCTGTTATAAAATTCAGGGTTACTTTCTGTCCATTCATGATCCCATCCAGTATGATTTGCCACCCAATCTATTATTACCTTAAAGCCCAATCGGTGTGCTTCACCCATGAAATCCTTAAAGTCATTAAGTGTACCAAATTCCGGATTTATCCCTACATAACTGCTACATGCATAATAGCTGCCCAATGTTCCCAACCGCTTTTTTACGCTAATGGGGGTTATCGGCATTAACCAAAGTACCTCCACTCCCATTTCTGCTAACCTTGGGAGATGCTCTCTAAATGCTTTAAAAGTACCTTGCGCTGTATATTGCCTAATATTTACCTCATATATATTCGTTCCAGTAGCCCAGTCCACGGTAGTAAATTGTCTCGTCATAATCTCCTCTAATTATAATTGTAATATTAGCAAATAAAACCTTTATTTTTATTCTCATGGACATAAATAAGTCGGAAAGAAAAATAAGTCTCCTACAAGCCACGGCAATCAACATGATAGACATGGTTGGCATTGGCCCTTTTGTTGTTTTAAGTGTTGTGGTAGATATAATGAACGGTCCTTTTTTCCTATACGCGTGGATTGCAGGTGCTTTTTTAGCGTTTATTGATGGTAATGTTTGGAGCCAATTAGGGGCAACCTATCCTATGGCGGGAGGCAGCTATAATTTCCTGAAAGAAGGCTTTGGAAATAGGGGCGGCAAGCTGATAAGCTTCCTTTTTGTATGGCAAACACTCATACAGGCACCGCTTGTTATAGCATCCGCAGCAATAGGATTCTCCCAATATTTCTGTTACATCACTCCCCTTTCTACATTACAAAGCAAGGTAGTTAGCGGTAGTATTGTAATATTGATAATTATATTATTATATAGAAAAATTGAGAGTATTGGAAAAATAAGTGTATTCCTTTGGATTGGTGTTATGACAACTATGTTTGGAATAATTGGCGGAGGGATGTTTCATGGACATTTTCTAGAACCCATAACTCATATAAACGATGGCTTGGTGCTTAATCAGGCTTTTGCAGCTGCTATTGGGTTTGCCAGCGTAAAAACCATGTACAGTTATCTAGGCTATTACAATGTTTGCCAATTGGGTGGCGATATCATTAATCCAAAAAGAAATATCCCCCTCAGTATGTTTATTTCTATTGGTGGTATAGCTCTATTGTATCTATTAATGAATATAAGCGTTGCCTCTGTTTTACCAATTGAAGATATTAGGCACAGCAAATTTGTAATTAGTCTTTTTATCCAACGCCTTTGGGGGTCTACTGCTGCAATAATAGTTACCATACTGGTATTATGGGTGGCTTTTGCTTCTGTTTTTTCGGCAACCTTGGGGTATAGCAGGGTACCTTACGCAGCAGCAAAGGATGGGGCTTTCTTTCCAGCTTTTGCTCGTTTACATCCTACAAAAAACTTCCCTTATGTATCCTTATTATTCTTGGGGGGGATAGCTTTCGTATTCAGCTTATTGTTTAAATTGAAGGATGTGATAGATGCCATATTGGCCATGCGTATATTGGTACAATTTATTGGGCAGGCCATTGGTCTATTACTTTTGGTGCGCAGAAAGGGACTCAATCATTTCGCTTGGAAAATGCCGCTCTATCCCCTACCAGCAGTTATTGCCATTGTATTATGGGCATTCATATTTTATTCTACAGGCAGTAAAATGATGTTGGGTGGACTCACTGTCATTGGTCTAGGTATCATAGCTTATTTCATCAAACAACGTTTGGTCAAGAAAATTTAGCATCTAGTAAGTAGTCAGCATTAAATAAACATCACTTTTTATACTCCCGCCTTTCCGTCCTAAAAGTGAAACGCTTTACCTTAAATCAACAATTCCTTCGTGTATTCTTTGCGGTTAATCTTTTTTCTTAAAAGTGTCGTTTATTTCCTTCCAACTACTTACAAAAGAAAACTATGTTTTAAAGTATCTTGTAGTTTCTAAAATCAAATGGTCTTATGCCAGTTAGTTTCTCGAAATAATATAATATCAAATCCTTCCCTTTTAGTTTTTTCTTGGAGATATCCAACGCTACGTTCCAATTTTTTTTTGCTACCCTATCCAACATTACAACAGGATGTGTGCCGGCAAACTTTGCCAAACTATCATAATTATTATAGTCGAAGTAATCAGGTTGGTTTAGCATTTCCTTTGCTTCTTCGTCTGTTCGCCATAGCATGCCTAAGTTTTTACTCTTTTTCATCATCAATTCTGGATCTTTTACCCATCCATAATGATATACGCAAGCATCTATTGGTTTTACATGTAGTTTTGTTTGCCCTATCCTAAATCCTTGTGCATCCTTATAAGACTGTATCCTTTTATCATTTCTTATAATACGCACCTCATGGCTGTACCATTTTCTACTGTTGCCTACGTAATCATAAGTACCGTAAAAATGCACATATTTAAACAATAGTCCTTCTACGGCAATGTTATATTGGTGCTTTTTATAGCCCTCCATTATCGCTTGGTAATATTTTTCATGGATAACCTCATCACCTTGAATATAAAATGCCCAAGTACTTTCGGGGTCTATCAGGTTAAATGCCTTATCAGTTTCAACTGCCAGAACAGTACCTCCACTCCGGAGGTTTTTATCCCAAACAGAATGGTGAATTTTTATTTTAGGATCATTTATTGCCTCTATCAATCCAACCGTATCATCATCACAATCTCCAATTAGCACAATCATTTCATCCACAACAGGCAAAACAGATTTTACCGCCTCTACAATCGGATAGCCATTAATTACTGCATTCTTGATGATGGTAAAGCCGGAAACTTTCATTAATTATTATTATTACTTTTAATGAGATAAAAACAAAAAGGGACTAGCGCAAATGTATGCACCAGCCCCTATCTAAAAGATAATTTATGTTTTAACTAGAGAACTTTCAAGCCAACACCTAATTGAATCTGCTGACTTTTCCAAGAACCAGTATTAGCTACATTCGATCCATTAAGATCTGTCAACCCAATTACATATCGTGCATAAACCCTTAAAGAACTAAAGTGTGCTTGCAAACCAGCAACTACTGCCACATCACCACTTTTAAATGCACTATTTACATTATCAGTACCACTTGCATTCTTAATCAATAAAATGCTATACTGTGGTCCAAGGTTAAGGGTAAATAACTTTGCAAAATTGTACCTTATCAATATCGGAATAGAAAGATATTGTAGTTTTACATCCTCTGTACTAATAGATGTCGGGAAACTTGGATTCCCTTTTGTATAGGTAGAACTTGTTTGGCTAAACAACAATTCTGGCTGGATACCTATTTTCCCTAAAAAATCAACTTCTGCAAATGCACCTCCTTGATACGACAACTTATATCCATTATCAAAAGATTGTCCATCAATCTTAGTACCTATTGCACCAGCCTTTACGCCGAGCGCAAAACTTTGAGCATTTACAGAAACCACAATAGCAACCAATGCGATTGTTGACAAAAATAACCTCTTCATAATATTAATTTTTTTTCTGCAAAAATCCTAATTATTATACCAAAACGAACAGGCATGCCCATTTTTATCTTTATTTAAGATTTCAAGCCAATCAATAGGTCATTTGAATGGCAATTGGGTATCATTCGAATGGCATCAGAAGGTGATTTTGAATTCATGAAACCAACATAGAACTAAAAATATTCAATTCTCATACTGACTAACCATTTATCTTCACAAAATGAATCAGCGTTATTATTCTTTGGATGTTTTTCGTGGGGCTACCGTGGCACTAATGATATTGGTAAACAATCCTGGCAATTGGGATTACATCTTCTCCCCCCTCGATCACGCACCTTGGCATGGCTGCACACCTACCGATTTGGTATTTCCCTTCTTTCTATTCGCCGTGGGCAATGCACTGGCGTTTGTAATGCCACGCTTTGAAAAGGAAGGCACAGCCACTATGCTCAAAAAAGTTAGTAAACGAACCTTACTGATATTCGGCATTGGGTTATTCCTCAATTGGTGTCCTTTTGTAAAATGGGATAATGACATACTGATACCAAAACCATGGCAGATGGTACGCATAATGGGTGTATTGCAACGGATAGCCATCTGCTATTGTAGCGCAACCCTAATTATTTATTTCCTTAAACTACGGGGAACATATCTCTTTGGCTGCATCACCCTCCTATTCTACTGGTTGCTTTGTTTTTGGATGGGTAATTCACAAGATCCATATAGTTTAAGCGGATATTTCGGCACTGCCATAGATATGAAAATATTGGGTGTATCGCACCTATACAAAGGAGAAGGAGTACCATTTGATCCCGAAGGTTTGGCTAGTACACCTGCCGCCATTGTGCAGGTATTATTTGGTTATCTGATAGGTCATTATATACAATCTAAAGGTAAGACCTACGAAATGTTAACCAATCTCTTTGTAGCAGGAACGGTAATGGTTTGCGCAGGCTATTGTTGGGATTACGTTTATCCCATTACCAAAAAAACTTGGACAAGTAGCTACACTTTATACACTACCGGTTTGGCCACCCTTACGCTTTCCTTGCTTGTTTATCTGGTAGAATTCAAGGATGCCCGTGGTGGTTGGAGCCGTTTCTTTGATGTATTTGGCAAAAACCCTTTATTCATATTTGTATTAAGTGGTTTTTTGCCGAGGGTACTGGCATTGGCACGATGGGTTGACCATTTGGCTGAAGCAGGAAAAAAAGTATATACCACACCCTACAATTGGTTTTATCTGCATGTTTGTAAGAACGTAGCCACCGATTTACGTATAGGATCTTTGCTTTATGCTCTATGTATGATAGCTTTTTATTGGATGATTGTTTATGCACTAGATAAAAAGGAGATTTATATTAAGGTATAACTTTATGCCTTCTTTGCATTATGGCTTTGAGAACTTTGCGGTTAAATCTTTTCTTCAACAATTGCTTTATGCTTTCAGACCACTAGTTTTGCCACCGATGCGAAAGATATTAATTATCCAAACTGCTTTTATTGGCGATGTTGTGCTGGCAACCGGGGTATTGGAGAAGTTGCACCAGCAGTTTCCTGAAGCTGAGATAGATTTTGTGGTGAGAAAAGGCAATGAATCGTTATTTGCAAACCATCCATTTCTGCATGAGGTACTTATCTGGATTAAGAAAGAAAGCAAATACCTCAATCTTTTTCGATTGATACTAAAAATACGCAGCAACAAATACGATTTGGTTATCAATATGCAACGGTATGCCGCAACTGGTTTTATGACCGTGCTTTCGGGAGGCAAAACAACTATTGGATTTGATAAGAACCCCCTTAGCTTCTTATTTTCTCAAAAGATAATACATCAATTTAGTAGTGGCGATGGTAAGACATTGCACGAAATAGAACGTAACCATCTTTTAATACAATCATTAACAGATGAAAATACTGCAAAACCTCACTTATATCCAAGTATTGAAGATGAATCATTTATAAAAGAATATCAAACCATACCTTATATCTGTATTGCGCCGGCATCGGTATGGTTTACCAAACAATTCCCCACGGAAAAATGGATTAGTTTTGTCAACGAGATACCTAGTATTTGTCCAATTTATTTATTGGGTGCACCATCGGACATATCTGTATGCAATGAAATAATTGCGGGAAAAACGCATCCTTCGGTAACCAATATGGCTGGTAAATTAACCTTTCTGCAATCGGCTGCGCTACAAAAGCGGGCCATGATGAATTATGTAAATGATTCTGCCCCCATGCACTTTGCCTCCAGCGTAAATGCGCCTGTGTCTGCTGTGTATTGCTCTACCATTGAAGGGTTTGGCTATGGTCCGCTGAGCCATAAAAGCTTTGTAATAGAAACTATCAAGCCTTTATCTTGCAGGCCTTGTGGTTTGCACGGTAAAAAAGCTTGTCCGTTAGGACATTTTGATTGTGCTTATACAATAACAAATGAGCAGTTATTGGCTCCTATAGGTTACAATTAAGAATTAAAGAAATATCATTAAACAAATGGATATAAACTGCACGGAAAAGGAATTATTCTTATTGAAGAAGATATCATCGGCTGCAAAGGAAATTGAGGTGGATGCTTACTTGATAGGAGGTTTTGTGCGGGATAAGATAATTGGACGGTCCACAAAGGATGCCGATATAGTTTGCTTGGGCGATGGAATAGAATTGGCACACCAAGTGGCAAAACGCTTCAATCCAAAGCCTACTGTTGCTTTCTTTAAAACGTTTGGAACAGCGCAGATTAAAATGGAAGATGGTTTTGAAATAGAGTTTGTAGGTGCAAGAAAGGAGAGTTACGACTTTAATAGCCGTAACCCGGTGGTGATGCCAGGCACATTGGAAGACGATCAGAATAGAAGGGATTTTACCATCAATGCAATGGCAATCAGCTTGAATGAAAGCAATTATGGCAGCCTATTAGATCCTTTTAATGGTTTGATTGATATAGAAAATCGAATCATCCAAACGCCACTTGCGCCTTTGCAAACATTTAGCGACGATCCATTGCGAATGATGCGCGCCATCAGGTTTGCATCGCAATTAAATTTCACCATCGCACCAATTACCTTTCAGGCAATTAAGGATAA
>JANYEU010000077.1 GCA_025362915.1 Chitinophagaceae bacterium
CATTGTTTAATGCCTTGCAACAAACAAATCTGGATGGTGGCTTTTATGCTTATAATGATGCACTAAAAGACAAGACCTTTGTCAGCAACGAAGTTGTGGAGGCAGTTGATATTGCTTGGGAAGTATTTGGGGCAGATAAAAGTTTGCTTCCTGTGGTAGTTCAGCAAAACAAGGTTACCCTAAGCAAAGGAGGGATTGACCTTGCCGAGGAGATTTCGAAAAACAAGAGTATCCCACGTTACTTTCCGTATAAATCAATTGAATTTACCGATGGAGCAAATGGCAATGAGGGTGGTGTGAGCATCCTGCGCACTGGAGCAAATGAAAAGTTAACTTCCTTAATATTCAAATACACGGGACACGGATTATCACACGGGCATTTTGATAAATTAAACATCAACTTATTTGATGAAGGCAATGAAATAATAACCGATTATGGCGCTGCTCGCTTTGTTGGTATAGAGCAGAAGTTTGGTGGAAGATATTTGCCAGAAACAAAAACTTATGCGGCTCAAAGTATTGCGCACAATACAATTGTGGCTGATGAAAAAAGTCATTTCAATGCAGCAGAGGAAGTTAGTCAACGCTATCATTCCAACAAATTATTCAGTAACATCGGGGGCAATGTTCAGGTGGCAAGTGCGCTTGATACCAATGCGTATAAGGATATAAAACTGCATCGGGCAATCTATATGTTACAATTGCCTACAAATCCAAAACCTTTGACCGTAGATATTTTTAGGGCTATTTCTGCTACACAACACCAGTACGATTTGCCTTTCCAGTATTTGGGTACGTTGATAAGTACTTCTTTTCCGTACAAGTCGTTTACTACCAACCAAACAATAATGGGAAAAAAGTATGGTTACCAACACCTTTGGAAAGAGGCCGAAGGAAAGTCTGATAACCCATTAGCTCAATTTACTTTTTTGAACGATAAAACTTATTATAGCATTTCTTCTCTTTCGGATGATAGCACTAATTTCTATTTCACAAGAATTGGTGCCAATGATCCAAACTTTAACCTAAGAAGGGAACCCGCTTATATCATCCGGAAGAAAGGGGATAATCAAACTTTTGTAAGTGTGATAGAAATACATGGTGGCTACAATTCGGTAACAGAAACTTCTACAAATGCTTATTCATCCGTTAAAAAAATAACCCTTTTAAGAAACGATGATGAATACTCCATTGCAGAAATCATGGTTGCCGATAAACAATTGTTGCTTATCCAATGCAACGGCAATTATAAATCAACAGAAAGGCACAGTGTAACTATCAATAATAAGCTATATCAATTTACTGGGCCATACACGGTTTTGTTTGATGGAAAAACGCTTTAGTACTTTTATTATCTAAGCGGATTCCAGTTGCAAACGGGTTTGACAGATTTGAGTAAGTCCTTAAATTATTTTTCACAAATTTAGGGAGCCTTGTCCGAGTCCTCTAAAGCTAAGGTGGCTCATCAATCCATTGCAAAAACAATTTGAGTATTAGCCCCAATGCTTATTCGCAAAAAAGGGACACACTTCAACATTAAATTGAAGTGTGTCCCTTTTAGATTATAGCTATCTTTTATTAACCTACCAAACTGGCATAAGCTTCCGAACTTAAAAGTCCTTCATAGTCAGCAGGATTTGCTACAGTAACCTTCACCATCCAGCCATCGCCATAAGGATCTGTATTTACCAATTCTGGTTTCTTGTCCAACATTGGATTTGTTTCCAGAATAGTTCCCGCCAATGGTAAAAACAAATCGCTAACAGTTTTTACCGCCTCTACGGTACCAAAAATTTCTTCGGCTTTTATCTCCTTACCAACCGTGTTTATATCTATAAACACAATATCACCCAATTCTTTCTGTGCAAAATCAGTAATCCCCACAGTGGCAATATTACCTTCAATGCTAATCCACTCGTGGTCTTTTGTATAACGTAACGCTGATGGAAAATTCATAACTTTTATTTTATTAATGATTATTTAAAATCTGTTTCTTACCTATTACCTAATACTTATAACGTACAACCTAATTCAGCAACCTCATCTTCATCACAATGTTCATGATTGGTCTATCACCTTGTTTTGTAGGGATGGAAGTAATCTTATCCAGTACGTTCAAACCGCTTATCACTTCACCAAAAACAGTATAGTTCTGGTCTAGTTGCGGCGTGCCACCTATCCTTTCATAAATTTCTTTCTGCGCCTTTGTATAATGGAAATTAGGGTTGTGGCTTTCGCGCTGAATCTGTTCCGCACCCCTTCTCAGCGTTGCCGTATCTGCCCTTTTGCCTTGCACAATATAAAACTGGCTATTGTTGCTTTGCTTGGTTGGGTTACCGTCCCTAGCGGCAGCCAAAGCTCCTCTTTTATGAATGATGTTCGGATTAAACTCCGCAGGAATCATCGACCCGGGCGCAGAACCCATTCCTAATTGAACAGAATCTGGCGCATGTTTACTATTTGGATCACCCCCTTGAATCATAAACTCACGTATCACCCGGTGAAACAACAAACTATCGTAAAATCCTTCCTTTACTTTGGCAATAAAATTATCCCTATGTAGTGGCGTGGCATTGTATAGTTTGGCCACCATCACCCCAAAGTTGGTGGTTATTTCCACCAATTGTTCCTTAGAATTGTCAAATGTTGATTTGGTTACCTTTGGTGCATCAGCCGCTTTTGCAGTAGAATCCACAGATTTTGTTTGCGCAAACAAACCTACGCAACCCATCATAGCAAGTGTGAAAAGCATTCTTTTCATAATATTCATCTTTCTTTGTACTTATTTTAATTTATGGTTATTAAAATTCTTGTTGCTCAAAATAAAGCAAGATATGGTCTTTAATAAAATTATCTTGTTCGGTAATATGCATGGTTGGCAATTCTTTTACCTGTTTAAAGTGCGGCCACCCTTCTTCGTCATGCCCTTCTTTTAGGTAATATCCGCTAGGGCTAAGGATGGTGCAAATGGCCACATGCATCAAATCCTGCTTCTGTTCTTTGGAAATCTTATCAGCCAAAAATCCCGTTTCCTGCAATCCTATCAAAAATAAAACCCCCTCTGTATCGGGTTTTTTGCCAAATCGCTCCACTAGTTTTGCTTCCAGGTTCCACCAGCGTTGCTGTAAATCATCGGTTATCAACATGCGACAAAGTTAATGGGATAGATTTTAGTTGTGCATTATAAAATTATTGGACTGACTTAAGCGTAAATATCCGGTTTAAAACATAAAAACTTGCCTTACTGGCCTAGAAACATCATCAATAAAATCAATATCGGTATCAAGATGATCATAATCGATATACCGATGGCGACAATCTGTATAACGATTATCATTATCGGTATGAATATGGCGACCATCTTTACACAGATGATGATAATCGGTTGGAAGATATTGATGATAATGATACCGATTATCGCCATCGGTATGAAGATATCCATAATCGGTAAGCCGATATTGGCTTTATTTATTGATAGGATAACAAAATTCATAGGTGATCATTGTTGATTGTGCCTTGTAAGTCAGTAAATTAATTACACTCAGGAGGTTATATTTGCCGCAAATTGTAAACAAATATGTTACAGGTAAGTGTGTTGAAGAATAACCCAGATTGGGTAAAAGAACGCTTGGGCGTTAAGAATTTTAAGCAAATAGATTTAGTAGATACGATTGTTGCGTTGGATGATGAACGTAAATCCATTCAGGTTGGATACGATAATGCACAAGCTGGCATCAATTCCCTTTCAAAAGAAATTGGTAAATCAATGAGTGCAGGATTGATTGAGCAAGCGGATGCCTTTAAAAAACAGGTTGCTGCGCATAAAGAACAGGCGGCATCATTTTCTGAAAAGTTGGTTTTGGTAGAACAGAAATTGTATGAGGCCTTGGTTCAGTTGCCGAATCTTCCTGCGAAAGAAGTTCCAAAAGGTAAGACTCCCGAAGAAAATGAGGTGGTAAGAGAGGGTGGCATTATCCCAACCTTGTATGAAAAAGCAGTGGAGCATTGGCATTTATTGGATAAATATAAACTGGTAAACTTCGAATTGGGTAATAAGATAACTGGAAGTGGTTTTCCTGTTTATACGGGAAAAGGTGCAAGATTGCAACGTAGTCTGGTGCAATATTTTTTGGATTTTAATGTAGAAGCTGGCTATCTGGAATACCTGCCACCGTTTATGGTGAACGAACAAAGTGCGTTTGCAACCGGGCAATTGCCAGATAAGGAAGGGCAGATGTATCATGTAACCGAGGATAAATTGTACCTGATACCTACGGCGGAAGTGCCGGTGACAAATGTGTATAGGGATACGATTTTGAAGGAAGATGAACTGCCTGTGAAGATGACGGCATACAGCCCTTGTTTTAGGAGGGAAGCGGGCAGCTATGGAAAGGATGTGCGTGGATTGAACCGTGTACACCAGTTTGAAAAGGTGGAAATCATTCAGATTGTACACCCGGATAAAAGCTATGAAGTACTTAATGAAATGGTGGCACACGTAGAAAAACTACTCAACTCATTGAACCTTCCTTATCGGATATTGCGTTTGTGTGGTGGCGATATGGGGTTTACCAGTGCCATCACCTACGACTTTGAAGTGTATAGTGCCGCACAAAAACGCTGGCTGGAAGTAAGTAGCGTAAGCAATTTTGAGAACTTTCAGACCAACAGGATGAAGTGCCGCTTTAAGGATGGTAGCAATAAAACACAATTTGCACATAGCCTTAATGGTAGCTCTTTGGCATTGCCAAGAATAGTGGCTTGCCTGTTAGAAAATAATCAAACAGAAGCGGGCATTGAATTACCACAAGTTTTACATAGTTATTTTGGTACGGGGATTATCAATTAAATTATTATCAAAAACGAAGCAAAGTATATTGGTGTGGGTAATCAAAACAAACTCACAAAGCCAATATGAATCTTTGCTTCGTTTATATTAAAGGGCAAATCGTTTCTTTTGCCCACTGCCAAGCTGATGTTTATGATGCCTTGCTTGGCCTCGAAGGCTAAACCAAAACCTCCTCCAATAAAATTATTGTTGCTATGCGTTACCGAATTATGCGTCAGCCCAACATCTGTAAACGTATTGAAATAAGAATTTAATCCTAACAGATACCGGTATTCAAACGTAGCTACCGAAAACTTATCTGCATAAATACTTTCCTCATCAAAGCCCCGCAGCAG